>JAGQOI010000146.1 GCA_020427625.1 Phycisphaerales bacterium
CAGAGCGGCGTGCCGTCCGGGCCATATCGCGCCACGAGCACATCGTCCGACGTCGACGGCAGCCAGGCCGTGCCGACCATGGTGACGACGCCGTCCGGCGCCACGATGACCGTCTCCGCCGTCTCCGCGTGCACGGTGCGACCCGCCTCGTACGCGACCCACGTCGGCGGCAGCATCACGGCGTCATCCGCGCCGGCGCCGCCGACCATGAACAAGAGAGCGACGCCGAGTCCCGACCACGAGTGATGTGCCATGCCGTTCGATGCTCCTTCCGGGTGCACCGGTCTCATGTCCGATCCGGCGCCCGGCCTTGCACGAAGCCACACCTTCAGGGACAACGAGCATATGCCTGACGCCTCATTCCCCGGAGTCTTCATCGAGGAGATGTCGCGGCGCGAACCCGCCATCGAGGGCGTACCGACGGATGTCGTGGCGTTGATCGGGGACTGCGCCCGAGGCCCATCGCCCACGGACGACGCGCCGGCGCCGATCGTGACGAGCCCGCACGAGTTCGCCCGCCGCTTCGAGACGCCCGGCGACCATCTGACCATCCTCGGCGACGCCGTTCGTGCGTTCTTCGAGAATGGTGGACGCCGGTGTCATGTCGTTCGGATCGCGAGACCGGGCAGCGCGGCTGCCCGGGCGTCCGTCCTCGGCGGCACGCCGTTCCTCGCCGTCGCCCGGGGTGCGGGCGACTGGGGCAATGCGCTGACCGTCACGATCACGCCGGGAGCCGAGGCGGCCGCTGTCGACGCGATCGTGACCGACGCGACCACCGGCGTCGTGGAGCACTGGACCGGCATCCCCCCGACGGCACTGGCGGCGACGATCAACGAGCGCTCCGAACTGATCCGCGTCGAGGCCGCGACGGATCTCGATCCGCCACCCGCGCCGACGGGCGTGCCGATTCCGCTCGTCGGCGGTCTTGACGGCGAGGCACCGGACGACGGCGCGATGATCGCCGCGATCGGTCACCTCGCGCGGCTCGACGACGTGATGCTCATCGCCGCGCCCGGTGCGACGTCGCCCGCCGTCCACGCCGCCCTCGCCCGCGGCGCCGAATCGATGCGCGGACTCGCCATTCTGGACGGCGAGCGCGATCCGTCGATGCCGGACCCGGTCGCTTCGATCCTCGCCCACCGATCGACGGTCACGTCGACCTGTGCCGCGTACTACGCGCCATGGATCGAGGCGACCCCTGCGCCGGGCCCGGCCGGTCCGACGCGGACGCTTCCGCCGTCGGGGTTCGTCGCCGGGATCATCGCGCGGGTGCACGGCGAGCGCGGCGTCGGGAAGTCGCCGGCGAACGAGATCGTCCGTGGCGCGGCCGCTCTGCATCTCGACATCACCGCCGCCATGCAGGAGCGCCTCAATCCCGCGGGTGTGAACTGCATTCGGGTCCTGCCCGGACGGGGGATCCGGGTCTGGGGTGCGCGGACGACGTCGGGCGATCCCGAGTGGCGGTTCCTCGGTCCGCGGTGCCTCGCCCTGTTTCTCGAACGTTCGATCGATCGGGGCGTTCGTTGGGCCGTCTTCGAGCCGCACGTCCCTGCGACGTGGGCCCGCCTGCGCGCCGCCGTGGAGTCCTTCCTGCTGTCCGTCTGGCGCTCCGGCGACCTGCTCGGCGCCCGTCCCGAGGAGGCGTTCTTCGTGCGCTGCGATGCGAGCACGATGACGGACGACGACGTTCGTCGCGGTCGCCTCATCGCGCACGTGGGGGTGGCGACGACGACGCCGGCGGAGTTCGTCGTGCTCCGGTTCGACTGGCCGATGGCGTCGGGCTGACCGTCGAGGCGGCGACTCACAGTCCGGGCGCGAATCCGCGGCGCATGGTGTTCTCGCAGATCGCGCGGGGCTCGACGAACTGGAGCAGGTAGTCGCGTCCGCCGGCCTTCGAGCCGACGCCGGACATGCCGAAGCCGCCGAAGGGCTGGCGGCCGACGAGGGCGCCGGTGATGCTGCGGTTCAGGTACAGGTTGCCGACGCGGTACTCGCGACGGGCCCGATCGAGGTGCGAGGGCTTGCGCGAGAACACGCCGCCGGTGAGCTTGTACGCCGTCGAGTTCGCGATGCGCAGCGCCTCGTCGAAGTCCTTCACCCGCATCACCGCGAGCACCGGACCGAAGATCTCCTCGTTCGCGAGGCGGTGTTCCGGACGGATGCCCGAGAAGATGTGCGGGCCGACGTACGGCAGGCCGACCTTCGCTTCGAGTCCGTCCGGCACGTCGAGCGCGAGTTCGCACGTGCCTTCCCGACGTCCGATCTCGACGTACGACCGGATCTTCGCCGCCGCCTCGGCATCGATGACCGGCCCGATGTCCGTGCCCGGCTCGCGCGGATCGCCCACGACCAGCGAGCGCGTCGATTCGACGAGGCGCGAGAGGAACAGATCGTGCGCGGAGTCGACGACGAGTACGCGGCTGCACGCCGAGCACTTCTGGCCGCAGAACCTGAACGCCGAGTCCCGCACGCCGAACACCGCCTCGTCGAGGTCCGCCGACGCGTCGATGATGATGGCGTTCTTGCCGCCCATCTCGCAGACGACCTTCTTCACGAACGGCTGCGCCTCCGGCGTCACGCCCGCGGCCTTGATGATGTCGAGACCGACCGTCTTCGAGCCGGTGAACGCGATGAGGGCGACGCGCGGATCGCGCACGAGGGCGGCACCGACCGTCTCCCCGCGCCCGGGCGCGAACTGGAGCACCGTCTTCGGCGCGCCCGCCTGCCAGAGCATCTCGGCGAGGATCTTCGCGATGCCCGGCGTCTGCTCCGCGGGCTTCACGACGACCGTGTTGCCCGTCACGAGCGCCGCGACCGTCATGCCGCAGCAGATCGCGAGCGGGAAGTTCCACGGCGCGATCACCACCGCGACGCCGCGCGCCTGGTAGAAGTGCTGGTCGAGCTCGCCGACGAAGCGTCCGAGTCGTTCCGTCTCGAACAGCGGCACGGCGAGACGGGCGTAGTACTCGCAGAAGTCGATCGCCTCGCAGACGTCGCCGTCCGCCTCGCGCCAGGTCTTGCCGGCCTCGCGGATGATCACGCCGCTCAGTTCGTCGCGCCGATCGCGCATGATCTGCGCGACCCGCACGAGGACGGCCGCCCGATCCCGCGGCGGCGCATCGCGCCACGCCGGGAACGCCGCGTCGGCGACCCGGACCGCTTCGGCGGCCTGTTCGACCGTGCCGTCGTTCGCGACCGCCGGCACCGCGCTGCGGTCGACGGCCTGTCGGAATGCCGTCCGGGTCGCGTCCTGCGCGAAGTCGCGCAGCGCCTCCGTGAAGAACGGGCGATCGTCGCCGACGCCGGCGACGGCCGGGCTCAGCAGGTGTCGTTCCGGGGCGCGCTCGATCCGCTCGCGCCCGGGGTCCACGTCGAACGTCCGGTGCGGCGACGCGAGCAGGGCCTCGGGCGACGCGTTGTCGAGGAAGCCCGCCCGCAGCCACGATTCGTTCGACGTGTTCTCGAGCAGGCGGCGCACGAGGTAGGCCATGCCCGGGATCATCTCGCCGACGGGCACGTACTCGCGGACCCGCAGACCGTCGTCGGCCGCGGCACCCTTGAGCTGATCCGCCATGCCGTGCAGCATCTGGAGTTCGAGTGCTTCGCGCGGGAGTCCGTGCTTGTCGACGAGGGCGAGGGCGGTCGCGATGGAGCGTACGTTGTGCGACCCGAGCGCGAGCTTCACGCCGCCTTCGTCGGCGCGTCGGGGCATGGCTTCGATGAACTGCCGGGTCATGCGTTCGAAGCACGCGTCGGTGTCGATCTTGCGCGACCACACCGGCACGGGCCAGCCCTGCTGCTCGGCGTGAATCGTCTCGAAGTCCCAGTACGCGCCCTTCACGAGTCGGACGGTGATCTGGCGTCCGGTACGCTTCGTCCACTCGATGATGCGTCGGGCGTCCTCGTCGCCGGAGCGAAGGTAGGCCTGCATGGCGAGACCGGCGGTGAAGTCCCACTTCTCGCAGCAGCGCATGAAGAGTTCGAGCGTGAGGTCCTTGAGCGCGAACTGCTCCATGTCGAAGTTGATGAGCACGCCTCGCGCCATGGCCGCCTCGAGGATCGGGCCGATCGCGTCCATCAGGCCGCGCACCGATCCCTCGAAGTCGATCGGATCCGTGCGCGCGTAGAGCGAACTGATCTTGATCGAGACGTTCGTGCGCGGGATGGCGCCGAGGTGGTCGCGTTCGAGGCGAGGCGACTCGGGCCAGTCGTTCACGCGCGCGGGGAGCGTCGTGATGAGGTCAAGGTACTTGCCGCGGTACGCCTCCGCCTCGACGTCGCTCACGCACGCCTCGCCGAGCAGGTCGACGGAGAACGCGATCCCGTTCGACCAGAGCTTCTTCAGCTTCGGCAGTGCGGACGCCGCGTCGACGCCGGCGATGAACTTCTGGGCCATCGACGTGATCTGGCCGGAGATCGTCTTCGTCATCGCGCCCTTGAGCAGGCCGCCCGCCTTCAGACCGACGCTCAGGCCCGGCGGCGGCGTGACGCCCGGCTGGGTGAGATAGTCGACGAGGTGGTCGTGCACCTGCTCGGGCGTGCGCAGCATCGGGTACGCATCGACGAACCGGAACAACTGCACCTTGAAGGCCTCGTCCTTCATCGCCCAGTCCATGAGCTTGTCCGACCAGAACTGCGCCGACAGGATGCCGGTCTTGTGCTTCCGCGCGCGGTCCAGGAACGCCGCGCCGAGCTCGATCGTCCGACGCTCCAGCGTCGGGTCCGACGGCGGGATCGGACGCCCGACCTCGATCGTCGGCGGCGACGCCGGCAGGGGCGCGGCGGGGCTGGACGGGCGGCCGGAGGGCTTCGATCGCGTGAACAGGGCCATGGAGGGTCTCGGAGGACAGGGATGGCGCGGTCGATGACGGAGCACGATGCCGGCGCACGGATCACCGACGGTCGCGGATCCGATCGCGCGGGAAGGGCCCAGTATAGATGGGCCCGCCCGACTTGACCCCATGCCTCCCGCGGCTATCCTGCCCGCATGTCCGGATCGCTCCGCCCGATCATCGACTCGATCATTCCGACGTCCCGCTGAGGGCGAGGTCTGGTGGGTCACGGACCACGGTGACGATGAAACCGGCCTCGCCCTCGGCGGGGCCGATTGTCGTTCCGGCCCATTCCCCTCTCCCGCGTCGGGGAGGCGGGGCGACGTGACGCCGCGGGCGTCCGCCGTGCTCCTCGCCCGTCCCGTCGACCTCCGTTCGTGGACCGATCCCATGTCAGACTCTGCCGCCGCGACCCGGAACTACAAGCAGACCCTGAATCTGCCGAAGACGCCCTTTCCGATGCGGGCGAACCTCGCCCAGAACGAGCCGCAGTCGCTCGATCGATGGACGAAGTCAGCGCTCTACGATCGCATCGGCGAAGCCCGCGCCGAGGCGCCGCCGTTCATCTTCCACGACGGCCCGCCGTACGCGAACGGTTCCATTCACGTCGGACACCTGCTCAACAAGGTGCTCAAGGACATGGTCGTCCGGTCGCAGATCCTCATGGGCCGCGCGTGTCCGTACGTGCCCGGCTGGGACTGTCACGGCCTGCCGATCGAGCATCGCGTGATGACCGGTCTCGTCGAGTCGGGCAAGATCGCGAAGCTCCAGACGCTCGCGGAGGATGTCCGTCGGACGGCGATCCGGCGCGAGTGCAAGGCGTACGCGGAGAAGTTCATCAAGCTCCAGTCCGGCCAGATGCAGCGTCTGCTCACGCTCGCGGACTACGGCGACCCGTACCTCACGATGGCGCCGCGCTACGAGAAGTCCGTGCTGGAGGTCTTCGCGACCCTCGTCCGCGAGGGCGTCGTGTACCGCGACCTCAAGCCCGTGCACTGGTCGATCGACAACCAGACGGCCCTCGCCGAGGCGGAACTGGAGTACCACGACAAGGAGGACCTGTCGGTCTACGTCGACTTCGAGGCGACGGATCGCGACGCCGTCGCCCGCGCATTCGGCGTCGAACTCGACCTCACGCCGTCGTTCATGATCTGGACGACGACGCCATGGACGCTCCCTGCCAACCTCGCGATCGCCGTCAACGAGAACGTCACCTACGCGCTCGTCGCCGTCGACGGCAGCGTGACGATCCTCGCGAGGGAACTCGTCGAACGCGTCACGACGCTCGCGAAGGCCGAGTCGGTCGAGATCCTCGGCGAGGCGCCCGGACGCGCACTCGTCGGACTCACCTACCGGCACCCGTTCTGCCCGCGCACGAGCCCCGTCGTCGCCGCCGAGTACGTCACGATCGAGGACGGCACCGGACTCGTACACACCGCGCCGGGTCAAGGGACCGACGACTATCACACCGGCATGCGCGAAGGTCTCGAGACCTACTGTCCCGTCCGCGGCGACGGAACCTACGACGACTCCGTGCCCGAGTGGATCCGCGGGCAGTCCATCTGGGACGCCAACGCCGTCATCACCGAACACCTCCGCGCGTCCGGACATCTCGTGCACGACCATCGGTTCATGCACAGCTATCCCCACGACTGGCGCTCGCGCGGCCCGGTGATCTTCCGCTGCACCGAACAGTGGTTCATCAGCGTCGCACGCCCGACGGCGACGCACGGACGATCGCTCCGGGACATGGCGCTCGACGTCACCGCGACCGACGTCACGTTCGTCCCCGACTGGGGACGCAACCGCATGCGGGGCATGCTCGAGTCGCGCCCCGACTGGTGCATCTCCCGACAGCGGGCCTGGGGTCTGCCGATTCCCGCGTTCCGCCGACCCGACGGGTCGACGTTCCTCACCGCCGCGTCCGTCGCCGCCGTGTCCGACGCCTTCGGCGCGCGGGGCAGCGACGCCTGGTTCACCGAAACGCCCGCGGCACTCCTCGCGACGTACGACGCGTCGTCCGACCCCGATGCGCCCGCCGACCTCGACGTCGCGTCGCTGGAGAAGATGCAGGACATCTTCGACGTCTGGTTCGAGTCGGGCTCGTCGTGGCATGCCGTGATGCGCGCACGCGGGCTCGGGTACCCGATCGATCTCTACCTGGAAGGGTCCGACCAGCATCGCGGCTGGTTCCAGCTCTCGCTCCTGCCGGGTCTCGGCGTCACCGGACGCGCGCCGTTCAGGACGCTGCTCACGCACGGCTTCACCGTCGACAAGGACGGCCGCAAGATGAGCAAGTCGCTGGGCAACGCGCTCGACGTCGACGAGGTCCTCAAGCAGTACGGCGCGGACGTCGCGCGATGGTGGGTGAGTTCGCTCGCGTTCGAGAACGACATGAAGGTCGACATGTCGTTCCTCGATCTCGCGGCCGACTCGTATCGCAAGGTCCGCAACACGTTGCGGTTCCTGCTGAGCAATCTCGACGACTTCGTGCCGTGCACGGCCGCGAGTCCCGCCGGCATGTGCGTCGACGTCGCGTCGATCCCGGGAACGTCGATCGACGCGTACATCCTCGGCGAGACGCGTCGGCTTCAGGATCGGGTGCTGGAGGCGTACCGCGCGTACGAGTTCCGGCGTGCGCACCAGGCGATCTACGATTTCTGCAACGACACGCTGTCGGCGTTCTACTGCGTCGCGACGAAGGACCGGCTGTACTGCGATCGCACGGATTCGCCGCGCCGGCGCCGCACGCAGACCGTGATGTGGGACGTGCTCGAAGTCCTCACGCGCCTGCTCGCGCCGATCATCCCGCACACCGCCGACGAGGCGTATCGGGCGTTGTGGAAGGACGACGCCGCACGGTGCGTGCATCTCTGTGCCGCGGCCACGCTGCCGGAGGTCGAGGTGGATCCGGCCTGGACCCGCGTGCTCGAGGTGCGGGAGGCGGCGCTCAAGGCGATGGAGGGCGCCAAGGGACGGGGGATCGAGAACCCGCTCGATGCCGAGGTCGTGCTGCCGGACGGCGACGGGACGTTGCGCCGCTTCGCGGCCGACTTCGCGGATCTGCTCGGCGTGTCCCGGGTGGGCTTCAGCGACGGCGGCGTGATCGTGGTGAACGACCTCCGCGAGGAGCCTCGCTGCGAACGATCGTGGCGTCGCGACGGCACGGTCCGCGAGCGCAGCGACGGCGGGATGCTCTCCGACCGCGACGCCGAAGCCGTCGGTCTCGCCTGATTCCCGACCTTCGACTCGCATTTGGGACAGTTCCCGGAACTGTCCCAAATGTGGATAACTCGGTTTGGGACAGTTCCGGGAACTGTCCCAAATGTGGATCAGTCAGTTCGGGCGGGGCTGCGTGCGGTCCCAGTACGCCCACCAGCCGCGGTGCTTCAGGGCGTATCGCACGCCGTAGGGGCCCTCGTACCGCACCATGACGTGCAGGAGCGCGCGGTCCGCCGCGAACCAGTAGTCGCTCGACCCGACGCCGCCGTCCGGCGCGTGCGACACCCGAAGGTGATGGCAGTCCACCTCGCCGTACGGGACGCGTATCCGCTCGCGGCCGACATACGAGACCGTCGCCGACGCCGGCCGCGGCGACACCGCGTGCGTGTCCGTCTGGTCCGGCACGAGCGTGACCGTCCACTGCGGATGTGCCGCATCGTCGAACGGATAGTCCCGCAGACGCAGACTCAGGGCGTCGTGGAACATGAGGCCGGACGGCGCGTCGAACGTCGACGAGACCCGCCCCGTCCCGGGGAAGTAGCACGACTCGTTCGCCTCGACGCGGCCGTCGCGCACCACGAACTCGTGCGACGTCGTGCCGCAGTCCTCCTGCGTCGATGCCGCGAGCTTGAACACCTCCAGCGTGTCCGTCCGCACGAAGCAGGTCGTGAGGAAGCGGTACGTGTAGTGCTCCGTCGGGATCATCTCGCTGACGTTGTGCTTGAACACCTCGATCGTGTCCGGCGCCCGCCAGTCCGACGCCTTCGTTGTCGTCCGCGGGTCCATCCGCTGCTTGTTCGTGAAGATCGTCGCGTCGTACGACCGGTCCACGCCGTAGATCGAACGGTGCGCCTCGTACTCCGTCCACTCCGCCGGACCGTCGTGCCACGCGGGATCATCGCGCCACGACGAGGTCGACGCCCGCTCGTTTCCCCGTCCGGGCACGGCGAGCAGCAGACCGACGCACGTCGCGACGACCGCGGCCAGGCGGGATCGCTGAATCATGGTGTTCATGTCATCAGCGTAGGCGTGCGCGCCCGCCGGTCAATGGCCCGTCCCGGCGGCACGGACCGCGATCCTCGGCTACCATGCCCGATCCCCGAACGAGGCAGCGATTCCATGGCCGACCACACGACGACCGCCGAGAAGCCGACCATCACCTACGACGACTTCGCGAAGCTCGACCTGCGCGTCGCGACCGTCACCGCCTGCGTGCCGCACCCGAACGCCGACAAGCTGCTCAAGGTGACGCTCGACGACGGCACGCCCGAAGGACGCCAGGTCTGCGCCGGCGTCAAGGCATGGTACGAACCGGAACAACTCGTCGGACGCCAGGTCGTCATCGTCGCCAACCTCGAGCCCCGGAAACTCCGCGGCGAGATCAGCCAGGGCATGATCCTCGCGGCGAGCGATCTGCACGAGACCGGCGATGAAGCAGGGGGCGAACGCGACGTCGTCGTCCTCACGCTCGACAAGCCCGTCAAGGCCGGCTCGATCGTGAGCTGACGGGCCTCGCACCCCCGTCGCGACGCTCTGCATCCCGGTAGACGACCATCGACCGGTCCGGGACCGGTCGATGGAAATCGTGCGTCGGGATGATGGGCGTGACCGTCAGCCGCCGAGGCCGGCGCTCGTCGTCGGCGGGTCGGCGTCCGGATCGTTCGTGTCGCGCCGATTGAACTTGAAGTTGTGCCTCGCGACGATCGCGTCGCGACTGAACACGTCGCGGATCACCGCGTCGTCGTCCAGTTCGCCGGTGTTCAGGACCTCCTGGATGATGCCGGCGGCGGCGAAGGCCTCGTACTGTTCCTGCGTCAGCGGCACCTGGCGGGTGATCTTGAACACGAGCGCCGCGAGCTGCGCCTCGACCGGCATCACGACGAGCCGATCGGCGACCGGAATCTCGTTCGCCGGCGTCGTGAGCGGGAGGGCGAGGCCGTGATCGACCAGCGCCGCGATCACCTCGGTGTTCGGACCGAGCACCGGCAGACTCGTCGGCGCCGGCGTGAGCGTCCGTCCCAGCTGGAGCTGGATCGACAACTGCTGCGGATTGGCGAGCGCGGCACCGCCGACGCGGCGCACCGATGTGCCCCGGTCGATCGCCATCGCGAGCATGCCCATCTCGATCGCGTCCGCGCGCATCGCGTCCACCTGATTGATGAGGCTCGAGTACGCATCGAGGCGTCGAAGGTCGTTGACGACGGCGTCGCGCACTTCGTCGACGCCGGTCGGCGGTCGATTCGGGTCGGTCGCGGTGATTCGGAAGAGGTAGCGGGATCCGTCCGGACCGGTGAGGGTCGCGCCGGTGATGCCCTGCTGGATGGTGATCGTCTGCGAGCCGCGGAACTCCTTCGTGGCGCTCACGAGCTGCGCCAGACCGATCGGCGTCGACCCGAACTGCGTCGTCGAGGCGAGTCCGATGCCCGCGAGCGAGCCGAGGTCGGTCATGGTGAGCCACTTGGCGCCCGACGACTTGTAGGGCGGCAGTTCGACGCCGTAGCGTTCCTGGAGTTCGCGGGCGAGCGCGGGCAGGTCTTCGTTCCAGTCGTCGGGCAGGACGAAATAGCCTTCGCGCGTCGCGAGCCCGCGCCGCTTGAGCATGAGCGAGTCCTGCGCGAACTTGGCGATCTCGGCCAGCTTCGCCTCGGTGAGTTCGTCGAGGAGGGCGTCCTTGACGCTCTGCGGCACGGGCTTGGAGAAGTCCGCGGCGCCGAAGCGACTCTCGTTGAGTCGCCAGTACTTCTTCTGCGCGACGCCGTCGAAGTCCGCCGACGCGGCGACGAC
This sequence comes from Phycisphaerales bacterium, assembly GCA_020427625.1. GTDB lineage: Bacteria > Planctomycetota > Phycisphaerae > Phycisphaerales > SM1A02 > JAGQOI01. The sequence continues at coordinate 10,839 of JAGQOI010000146.1, forward strand.
GGTCCGGGCCGCGGCCGCCGGAATGGAGACCCATTCGAGCTTCGCGCGATCCGGGAGTCGGTAGCCGAAGCCGTGCTCGCCCTCGCCGGGCAGGACGTCGGCGTAGGCGTTCATCTGGGTGAGGATCTGATCCTCGGTGGGCTGGATCGTCGAGTCGGCGGGATCGGCCTCGATGATGATCATCTCGCCGCCGACCTGATGGAAGATGCGGGCGGCGGTGTGGCGCAGGCGCAGATCGGAGAACGGCGCCCCGTCGCGCGTCATCTTGATGAGCTGCGCCACCCCGAGCGTCTTGGCGATCGTATCGAGCGTGAAGTCGCGGTCGCCGCCGGCACGCTGCGCCATGAGCTGGAGCTGCTGGTCGCGGGTCAGGGTCGGGGAATCGGGGATGAGGTCGTAGGCGAGCTGGCGGCCGCCGATGAGATCCGCCGCCCGGGCCTCCTCGACGAGGAGGTACCAGTGCTCGGGATCGCTGATCTCGACCGCGTTGGCGATGACCTGTCGTCCGACGGTCTGGAGGAACTGCACCTCCTGCTGGGCCCGGTTCCAGTCGGCGGCGCGAACGCTGTGTTCGCCCTTGGCGCCGTAGGTCGCGATGGTCGCGCTGCCGGCCGCGGCCGACTGCGAGAGGGCCTGGATGGCCTGCGGGACCAGGAAGACGATCATCAGCAGCGTGCCGCCCACCGCGAGGATCCACTTGTTGTACTTGCGCAGGAACTTGAACATGAGGGGATGGCCTCGCAGGGAGGGATCGGTCGGTGGTCCGAATCGACCACGATATCCGGGGTCTTCCGTCGGCTCAAACGGTCGGCGGCGCCAAAAGGAAACGGTCGGCCGAGCGTGTTCGGCCGACCGTCGCGAGTTCGGGGTCGGGAGGGCCGACCAACGCCCGCGGCCGGGGGCCCGGCGGCGGGCGACGAATCAGCGGTAGAATTCCACGATCAGGTTCGTGTTCACGTCGAACGGGACCTGGTCGGCGGTCGGCAGGGCGACGATCTGGGTCTTCAGATCGGCCGGGACGACATCCATCCAGCCCGGGACGCTGTGTCCGGCGAGCGATTCCATGTTCTCGCGGGCGAGGGTGTGAATGCGCTCGCGGAGCGTGATCGAGTCACCCGGCTTCACCGAGTAGCTCGGACGATCGACCTTCCTGCCGTTCACGAGCACATGCCCGTGCACGACCATCTGGCGCGACGCCCAGATCGTCCGGGTGAAGCCCGCACGACGGATCACGTTGTCGAGCCGCAGCTCGAGCAGACGCATGAGGTTCTCACCCGTGTTGCCCTTGAGACGCGCCGCTTCGTCCACGTAACGACGGAACTGCTTCTCCATCACGTGATAGTGGAAACGCAGCTTCTGCTTCTCGGTGAGACGGACGCCGTAGTCCTTCGTGCGGCGCATGCGGTAGCCGTGCATGCCCGGAGGCGACAACTGCCGCTTCGCGGTGTGCTTCGGGATGTCGGCGATCGGGACGCCGACGCGGCGGGACAGTTTCACCTTGGGGCCAAGGTAACGGGCCATACGTGCAATTCCTCGTACGTCGAGGGGCGCCGACCGAACGTCGACGACCCGGATTCACGAACCGGGCAGTAAACCAGAACCCGTTCGACGCGTCAAGGCCACGCAGACCCCAATCTGACGGCGAATTCCCCCGTCTATCCAGCCGCGACGGCGCCCCGATCAGGCGGCCAGGCGCGCCTGCGGCCGAGGTGCCTCCTCCAGGCCGGGGGTGAGGCCGATCGCCTCCGGCCACCACCGCATGATGCAGGTCGCCCAGTCCCTCGCCGCGTCCGCGTGTCCCAGACGCAGGTCGAGACGCAGCAGCGCCATCGCCGCCGCGCCCGGATCCCGAAACCGCGTCAGGGCACTGCCGATCGCCGCCGCCAGACGGGCCGCGCCCGGGTCCATCCTCCGACACGCGCCCGCGACGAGCAGGGGGAGGAACCGCTCGGCGAGGACGAGCCGGTCAGCCAGCCGCAGGATCCGCCCGGCATCGTCCGTCGGATCCGGCGCGGCACAGGGCATCGGGTCATCGAGCAAGGCCCGGGTGTCGGGAAGCAGGGCGAGGAGTTCGGTCGCCATCGCCTCCAGCGGCGGATCGTCGAGGCTGAGGCGGACGAGGTGCATCGTCAGGAGGCATCGATCCGTCGTCTCATCCGCGAGGCTGAGCAAGGCGTCGGCCAGCCACCACCGGATCGGCGCCTCGATGTCGGCGGCGTGGCCACGGATGG
>JAGQOI010000147.1 GCA_020427625.1 Phycisphaerales bacterium
CGATCGGCGGCACGTCCGTCGCGACCTTCGTGAACACCATCGCATGGTCCAACGGTCCCGCGCCGTTCGGCGGCGGCGGCACGATCGGCATCACGTTCAGCGACATCGAGGGCGGCGCGATCGGCGAAGGCAACCTCGACGTCGACCCGCTGTTCGCGGGACCGGGCGACTACCACCTCGGCGCGGGCTCGCCGTGCGTCGATGCCGGGTCCGACGACGCGGTGCCCGGCGACGTGACGACGGACCTCGACGGCGCACCCCGCATCCAGGGCGAGGCGGTCGACCTCGGCGCCTACGAACGCACCCCGTCACCCTGCCCGACCGATCTCGACGGAGACGGCACGACCGGCGCGGCCGATCTCGCGGTCCTGCTCGCTTCGTGGGGACGCTGCACGGGCTGTCCGGCGGATCTCGACGGGAGCGGCACCGTGGGCGCGGCGGATCTCGCGATCCTGCTCGCGGCCTGGGGCGCGTGCGGCTGAGATCAGGCGACCGGCGGTGCGGGTTCGAGCGGATCCGGCGCGTCGGCACGTCGCGGCGGCGGTCCGGCGGCGAAGCTCATGATGAACCGCCAGTGACAGATCGCGCCGATGAGCACGGCGATGTGAAAGACATCGTGACTGTCCATCACGCGCGGGATGACCGTCGGCCAGCGGAACAGGTCGGCCAGCCCGCCGACGGTGTAGGCGAGGCCGCCCCAGATGAGCGGGCGCAGCAGGCGCAGGCCGTACATCCGCGCGAACAGCGCGGCCGAGACCGTGCCGCACCATCCCATCGCGATGTACGCGCCGAGCCCGACCCACTCGGGCAGGTCGTGGAAGTAGATGGTCTTGAACACGATGCCGAAGACGGCGGCGCCCCAGATGAAGGCGAGGACGCCCCACCGCCAGACGCCGCGGAAGAGGATGCCGTGCACGGGCGTGAACGTGCCGGCAATGAGAATGAAGATGGCGCCGTGATCGAGGCGGGCCAGGACCTCGCGCGCGGTGCCGCCGCGAACCATCATGTGGTAGACGCCGCTCATCGACAGGAGCAGCACGCACGACGCGGCATAGATCGCGAGGAACGCCAGGCGCGTGGCGCGGCCTCGCCCGCGACGAAGGAGGATGATGCCGAGCACGACGAACAGGGCGGCGCCGAGCAGGTGACTGATCGCGCTGAACGGCTCGTGGAAGCCGGCCAGGTGATGGAGGTCACGTCCCGTCTGCATTCGCGCGTTGTACCCGATTCAGCGGGCACGTGCGGAATCGGACGGGATGTCGACGCGTCGGCGGCGAAACGAGACGCGCTACAGGCCGCGCTCGACGGCGTCCTTGGCTTCGGCGAGTCCGCAGCCGGCGAGTTCGCGATAGGACTTGATGGCGTCGATCTTCCGTCCGGACGCCATGAGGTCACGGATCTCGCCGAGCCCGTCGTCGGTCAGGACGATGCCGAGGTGGTCGAGCACGGCGTCGAGTTTGCGTTCGACGCGGGCGATCGAGGCGAGGACGGTCGGATCGGAGGATGAGAAGAGGCCCATGGAGATACCCTTTCGACGGCGGACCGGACGGGCCCGCGAAGCGCTCATCGGCCGGATTCATCGCCGACCGAAGCCCGGATCGGCGTCGGGAGCACGGGCGGCGAAGCGGACGGAGCGATGACGCGTACAATCCGCCCATGCCCGACCTCTTCGGCGACGAGACCCCGGCCGGATACGTGCAGGTCGCCGTCGAACGGGGGATCGATCGGTATCCCGACGGACTGACCTACGCGCTCCCGCCGGACATGGGTTCGGTCGCGGCGGGCCAGCGCGTGCTCGTCCCGCTCGGGCGCGGAGACCGTCCGACGCCGGGCTACATCATCGAGACGCTCGTCCAGCCGGACCTCGACCCGTCGCGCATCAAGTTCGTCGCCCGTCGGGACGACGCGGAACCCGCGCTGCCGGAGGGACTCGTCGCCCTGGCGCGATGGATCGCGTCGTACTACGTCGCCCCGGTCGGCATGACGCTGGCCGCGATGCTGCCGGCGCCGGTGAAGCACGGGATCGGGCGCGTCGTGCAGACGCTCATCGACCTCGCGCCGGCCGGCGCGGCGGCGCCGGGCCGGCGGTCGAAGCAGCAGCGCCGGGTGGTCGAGGTCCTCACGGCGCTCGCGCCGGCGGATCGTCCGGTGGAGATCCGCGATCTCGCGGCCCGGGCGGAGCTGCGGACGACCGGCTCGATCAAGCGCCTCGTCGAGCAGGGCGTGCTCGTCGCGACGACGCGTTCGACGATCCAGTCGGCGTGGGCGTCGCGGGCGGTGGACATGTTCGTGCCGGAACGCCTCACGCCGGAGCAGCAGCAGGTGTTCGACGCGATCGCGCCGACGCTCGACGACGGGTTCGCGGTGCACCTGCTGTACGGCGTGACGGGCTCGGGCAAGACCGAGGTGTACGTGCGCCTCATCGAGCGGGTCCTCGCCGCCGGGAAGGTCGCGCTCGTGCTCGTGCCCGAGATCTCCCTCACGCCGCAGACGGGCGGGCGCCTCGTGGCGCGCTTCCCGGACCGGCGGGTCGCCATCCTCCACTCCGGCCTGTCGGCGGCGCAGCGTCACCGGCAGTGGGCGGCGGTCGCGTCGGGCGAGGCGGAGATCATCCTCGGCGCGCGCTCGGCGGTCTTCGCGCCGGTGGCGGACGGGCGGATCGGTCTGATCATCGTCGACGAGGAGCACGACGGGTCGTACAAGCAGGACCAGGTGCCGCGGTATCACGGGCGGGACGTCGCGATCCGGCGGGCGCAGTTGGAGGCGTGTCCGGTGCTGCTCGGCAGCGCGACGCCGGCGATGGAGTCGTGGCATCACGCGACGGAGACGGGTCGGTACCGGCTGCACACGATGGAGCAGCGCGTGCCCGGGACTGCGCTGCCGCGGGTGATGCTGGTGGACTTCGCCGAGCAGATGAAGCAGTACCGCGATCGTCGCGTGCACCTCATCGGTCCGACGTTGCGCGGCGCGCTGATCCGGACGCTCGACGAGGGCGGGCAGGCGCTGCTGCTGCTGAACCGGCGCGGGTACGCGAACTACATCGCGTGCGCGGACCACGGGTGCGGGTGGCTCATGACGTGCGACGACTGCGACACGACGATGGTCTATCACGTCAACCGGCGTCTGCCCGACGGCGGATACGTGCGGTGTCATCACTGCGGCACGGAGAACCGGCTGCCGAAGTCGTGCCCGATGTGCGGCACGCGGATCGTCACGTTCGGGCTCGGCACGCAGCGGGTCGAGGAGGAACTCGCGCGCATCGACACGCGACTGCGCGAGGGCGGCAGCATGATGCGCGTCGACTCCGACACCATGCACGGCGCGAGGGACTATCACGCCGTCCTCGACCGCTTCGCCCGCGAGGAACTCAAGGTCCTCGTCGGCACGCAGATGATCGCGAAGGGACTCGACTTCCCGAACGTCCGGCTCGTGGGCGTGATCAACGCCGACACCGCGATCAACCTCCCGGACTTCCGGGCCGCGGAACGGACGTTCCAGCTCGTGAGCCAGGTCGCCGGCCGCTGCGGGCGCGGCTCGTCGGGCGGGCTGGCGATCGTGCAGAGTTTCGCGACGCAGACGCCGGCGATCGCGCTGGCGGCGGCACACGACTACCGGTCGTTCGCGGCGTCGGAGCTGGAGGCGCGGGCGCGGTACCGGTTGCCGCCGCACGCGCGCATGGCGCGGATCCTCGTGCGTGACGCGGACCTGCCGACGTGCGTGTCGATCGCGCACGGGGTGCGCGATCGGCTCGACGGGCTGCGGTCGACGCTGGGCCTGGACGCGGGACCGGGCGCGGTCCGCCTGCGGGGGCCGATGCCGTGCCCGATCGCCCGGATCGCGGCTCGTCACCGGCAGCAGGTCGAGGTCCTCGCGCCGGGTCCGGGCCCGCTCCAGCGTCTTCTCGCGGCGGCCCGGGCGGCGGGCTGGCTCACGCCCGGGGAATCGATCGCCGTCGATGTGGATCCGATGTCGTTGTTGTGACGGGCGGCATGGTCGGGATTTCCGGGCCCGATGTGGGAGAACACTCGTCTCCGGCGACCGAATGGGCGATCACAGGGGATGAAACGGGCTACAATCCCCCGCAAACGGGGGTGGATGGCGTACGGCCGGCGGTTGACGGTGAGGACGTGCCCTCGTCGCGGTCGCCCAGGGTTCAGGCAGAGCAGGGAATCGATCTGATGGCGACGGCCAGGGCTGAAATGTCGGTCAACGGATGGAATCCGGACTACGTCGAGGCGCTGTACCGCGCCTGGCAGGCGGACCCGGACTCGGTGGACGCGGCCTGGCGTCCGTTCTTCCAGGGCTTCGAACTCGGCCTGGCGCGTCAGTCGTCGGCCGTCGAGACGCCGAGCGTCGCGCATACGAAGCAGGCGCGGGTGGATTCGCTCGTCTATCACTACCGGGACATCGGGCACCTGGCCGCGGATCTCGATCCGCTGGACCGCGGGCGGCCGTTCCCGGAGTACCTCATGCTCGAGTCGTTCGGTCTGTCGGATGCCGACATGGATTCGACGTTCGATCCGGGCGTCCTGCCGCTGGACAATCCGTCGCCGCTGCGCGCGATCGTGAAGCTCCTGGAGGACACGTACTGCCGTCACATCGGCGTCGAGTACATGCACATCCAGGACCGGGCGCAGCGTCGGTGGCTTCAGAAGCACATGGAAGGCACGCGCAACCGTCCGGCCTTCGAGTCGGACCGGAAGATGCGCATCTTCCGCGAGTTGAGCGAGGCGACGAACTTCGAGGAGTTCCTCAACACGCGGTACCTCGGCAAGAAGCGCTTCGGCCTCGACGGCGGCGAGTCGCTCAACCCGATCCTGTGGGAGATGATCAACCTCGGACCGGCGCTGGGCATCCGCGAGTTCACGATCGGCATGGCCCACCGCGGGCGTCTGAACGTCCTCACGAACATCATGCAGAAGTCCTACGACGAGGTCTTCACCGAATTCGAGGAGGGCTGGGTCGAGGACTTCATCGAGGGCGGCGGCGACGTGAAGTACCACCGCGGGTACAGCAGCGACGTCGTGACCGACGGCGGCGAGCCGATGCGTCTGACGCTGTCGCCGAACCCGTCGCACCTGGAGTTCGGGCACTCGGTCGTGCTCGGCCGCGCGAGGGCGAAGCAGCGCATCCGCAAGGATTCGCAGCGTGAGCAGTGCGTGCCGATCCTCATTCACGGCGACGCGTCGTTCCCCGGCCAGGGGATCGTCGCGGAGATGTTCAACATGGCGCATCTCGACGGCTACACCGTCGGCGGCGCGCTGCACGTCGTCGTGAACAACCAGATCGGCTTCACGACGGACCCCAAGGACGCCCACAGCGGGATGTACTGCACCGACATCGCGAAGATGATCGGCGCGCCGATCTTCCACGTGAACGGCGACGATCCCGAGGCGTGCGCATGGATCGCGACGCTCGCGCTCCAGTACCGGCAGGCCTTCAAGAACGACGTCGTCATCGACATGTGGTGCTACCGCAGGTACGGGCACAACGAGGGCGACGAACCGACCTACACGCAGCCGCTCATGTACGAGCGCATCCGCACGCACGCGCCGGTCTTCGAGACCTACACCCGGCGCCTGCTCGACGAGGGCATCACGACGGCCGAGGAGGTCGAGCGTCTGAGCCGCGAACTCAAGTCGAAGATGGACGAGTCGCAGGCGCGGTCGAAGGACCATCCGGTGCGCTCGACGGTCGCGGCCTTCAAGTCCGTGTGGAGCGGACTCACCGACGACTACTCCGACGATCCCGTCGACACCGCCGTCCCCCGCGACCGCCTCGCCGCCGTCGCCGACGCGCTCGGACGCGTGCCCGACGGGTTTGCCGCGCACCGGAAGCTCAGGAAGCTGCTCGAACTCCGGGGCTCATGCGTCGAGCAGGACCTCGCCATCGACTGGGGCGCGGGCGAGATGCTCGCGTACGGCTCGCTCCTCGTCGAGGGACACGCCGTCCGCCTCACCGGCCAGGACGTCGAGCGGGGCACGTTCAGTCACCGGCACGCGGTCATCGTCGACCAGACCACCGGCGAACCCCACGTCGCGCTGAACCACATCGCGCCCGGCCAGGAACGCTTCTGCATCCACAACAGCCCGCTCACCGAGAGCGCCTGCGTCGGGTTCGAATACGGCTACTCGCTCGGCGACCCGAAGATGCTCGTCATCTGGGAGGCGCAGTTCGGCGACTTCGGCAACGGCGCGCAGGTCCTCTTCGACCAGTTCATCTCCTCCGCCGAAGCGAAGTGGCAGCGCTTCACCGGGCTCACGATCCTGCTCCCCCACGGCTACGAGGGCGCGGGACCGGAGCACTCCTCGGCGCGCCTCGAACGCTTCCTCCAGCTCTGCGCCGACGACAACATGCAGGTCGTCTACCCGACGACGCCGGCGCAGATGTTCCATCTCCTCCGCCGGCAGATGAAGCGCAACTTCCGCAAGCCGCTCATCGTCATGACGCCGAAGAGCCTCCTCCGCCTGCCCGAGGCGGTGAGCCCGATCGATGCGCTCGTGAACGATCGCTTCCATCACGTCATCGACGATCCGCGCGTCGAGGACCCGTCGACCGTGCGGCGACTGCTGCTGTGCTCCGGCAAGGTGTACTACGACCTCGCCGCCCATCGCGCCGTGACCGACGATGCGGAGACCGCGATCGTGCGGCTCGAACAGCTCTACCCGTTCCGGACGCAGAGCATCACGCCGATCCTCGAACGGTACGATCACGTCGAGGACGTGGTGTGGGTCCAGGAGGAGCCGCGGAACATGGGCGCGTGGTCCTTCGTGTCGGCCGCGTTCCGCGATGAACTCGACGTCGAACTCCGCTACGTCGGACGCGACGCGAAGGCGACGCCGGCGGTCGCGTCGGAGAAGATGCACAAGCAGGAGCAGCACCGGATCATGGTCCAGGCGATCGGCCTCGAGGCGGAACCCGTCGCCGCGACCGTCGCCCGGCCGGCGACGGCGCCCGCGCCGACCCGGGCCGAGACGGGCGCGAAGACGGGCGCGGGCGGGAAGAAGAAGTCGCGCACGACGCGCAAGCAACGGGCCGCGGGCTGACCGGCGGAGCCGAAGCATCGAAGTCCCGGCGGCCGCACATCCGGCCGCCGCCCAGTCAAGGAACATCACCAGGCATGGCTGTCGACATCACCATTCCGAGTCCGGGCGAATCCATCACCGAGGTCATGCTCGGACCGTGGCACAAGGCGGAGGGCGACTGGGTCGACAAGGACGACGTCATCGTCGAGATCGAATCCGACAAGGTCACCCTCGAACTCCGGGCGCCCGACAGCGGCATCCTCCACATCGGCGCCGTCGAGGGCGATGAACGAAACGTCGGCGACGTCATCGGCAACGTCGACCCCAGCGCCGAACGACCCGCCGGCGCATCGAGCAACGGGGAGACCGCGCCCCCCGCCGCCGCCGCGCCGCCGGCGGCCGCGACGTCCCCCGCTTCATCCCCCGCGCCATCTGCCGCATCGGGCGCGTCGAAGCCCGACGGAAC
>JAGQOI010000148.1 GCA_020427625.1 Phycisphaerales bacterium
AGTCGCGCTCGAAGACGTCCTGGGCCTCGACGAGCAGGCCGTCGTCGTCGGCGGGCAGGATCTCCGTCCGCGGCGTCGCCGTGCGTCGCAGGCGGTCGATCCGGAAATGTCGGATGGCGGTCCAGAGAAGCGCACGGAGGCGGCCGCGCCCGGGCGCGGCCTTGGCGAAGAGGTGCCGTTCGAGGACGATGACCTCGAAGAACTCCTGTGCCGCGTCTTCGACGTCGGCGTGATTCCACGCCCCGCATCGGGCGAAGCATCGTTCGACGACGGGTCGGTAGATTCGGGAGAGTTCTTCGAGGGCGCTGCGAACGACGGCGGGGTCGTTCGAGTCGAGGTCCTGGATGAGCGACCGCCGGGTCGTGGTGAAGAGGTGCGACCCCGGTCGAGCTTCGCGAAATGTCATGGCGATCCCGCACCCCCTGGCCGCGCACCACCCGTGCCGGTCCGGTACAGCGTAGTTTTTTTCTGCTTCGAGTCTAGATGGGGCTCGAACTCACGTATTTCCGGGGGAGGGCACGGTGCGTCCTCGGGACTTCCCGAAGAGAGGGGTTGGGATCATGGTGAAGCCGGCGGATCGCGACGAGACGGTGGAGCGGCTCATCGACGGCCTGAGTCAGGACGCGGCCGGTGACCTGCTCGGGGCACTCCTGTCCGATCCCGCGTCGGACGGGTCGGCGCGCATGATCGACGACTACGTGCTCGGCGGTCGGATCGGCGGGGGAGGCGGGGGCGTCGTGTACGAGGCGTTCGCGCCGGTGATCGACCGGCCGCTGGCGATGAAGGTCCTGCATCGCCCGTTGGGCGATCGCGCGTCGATGGCGCGGGCCTGGCGTGAACTCGACGTGCTGGGCAGCGTGCGCACGCCCTCGGTGCCGCGCGTGCACGACTACGGCGCGACGCCGGCGGGCGAGCCGTACATCGTGTTCGAGCGGGTGGACGGCGTGCCGCTGTCGGCGTACTGCGAGTCGAACGATCTGTCGGTCGAGGCCCGGGTGCGCCTCATGGTGCGGATCTGTCGCGTCGTCGGCGAGCTGCACGCCCAGGGCCTTCTGCATCGCGACCTGAAGCCGGACAACATTCTCGTCACCGAGCGGGGCGATCCGGTGATCATCGATTTCGGCCTGGCGGGCTTCGCGGACGGGGTGGGACAGGAATCGCTCACGCTGGACGGGCGTCCGTTCGGCAGCCTTCCGTTCATGCCGCCCGAGCAGGCGCGGGGCGAGCGGGCCGCGATCACGACGCGCAGCGATCTGTACGCGCTCGGCGCGATCCTGTGTCATCTGCTCGTCGGGCGCACGCCGCATCCGCTGGAGGGCGGCGTCGCGGAGATCGTGGGGCTGATCGCCGCCCGTCCGTGTCGGATGCGCTGGGAGACGCTGACGCCGCCCGTGCCCGCGCCGTTGCGGGCGATCATCGAGCATGCGATGGCGTTCGAGGCGCGTCACCGGTTCGCGTCGGCCGACGAACTGGCCGACGATCTGGATCGGTGGCTGCGCTGCGAGCCGGTGCTCAGCCAGCCGTCGCGCTGGTGGCGGACGCTCGGGCTGGCGGTGCGCCGGAAGCCGCGTCGCGCCGTCATCGTGCTGCTCATTGCGGGCACGATCGTCGGGCTGTTCGCGTGGGGCGTCTCGCTCCGGGTGGCGCAGGCGCAGGAGGCCGCGCGACAGGAGGGGTTGCAGGAGGCGATCACCGTGGCGTCCCAGAGTCTGTCGGCGCATCTCGCGTCGCGGGACTTCACGATGCTCCAGATGGGCATCGCGGTGGTCGAGAGTCATCGCGGCGCCTGGCTCGACGATCCGGCGCTCGCGGAGTTCTACGGCAGGGCCTTCGATCCCGACGGCGTCATCGACGTGACCGTCGAGCGGGCCCGCGCCGAACTCGCGGCGGCGCTCGTGAACGCCGTCCTCGTCATGCCCGACGGCGCATCCGATCGCGCGGCGACGGTCGCGGCGGTCGCGGAGGTGGTGTACGAACTTGATCCGGGGAAACGTGCGGAATTCGTCGATCGGCTGCGACGACTGATCGACGAATGGGTTGGCGACCGATAGGGAGCGGGCGTCGTTCGTCGCGAGTTCTGACGTTCAGGAGAGTCTATTTTGGATCCGTACAAGTTGATGCTGATCTCCGTCAAGGAGTCAGCCTGCGGGATCGCCACGCTCGTGGCGAATCTCAGTGGCCCGCTCACCGATCCGCAGGTCCGCGCCGAGGTGCAGGATCTCGCCGAAGGCGCCGGGGGGAAGAT
>JAGQOI010000149.1 GCA_020427625.1 Phycisphaerales bacterium
CGGTGAAGATGTGAAACTCCTTGTAGCCGCCCGGTGCGATCACGCCGTTCGTGAGGTCCACCGACGTGCAGTGACAGCTCACGCGAAAGTTGCCCAGCGTCACCGGCTGCGTGCCGACGTTCCAGATCTTCACCGCGCCCGTCGCGGTCTCGCCCGGCGCGAGCACGCCGTAGTGCAGGGTGGGGGGCTCGAACCGCAGCGGCGGGGCGCCCGGCTGGTCCATGGGCTGCACGAACTCCGGCGATGCCGGCATCACGATGCGATGCAGGGCCTTCTCGGCTTCGTTGTCGACCGGGCTCCGATCGTACGGCGCGGCGACGGTCGCGGACCGGGACGCGGGCGTGACGGCCGCGGCGGTTCCCGAGCGATCGTTCCCGGACGTCCCGGCTTCGTCGCATCCCCCGAGGGCCAGCGGGAGGATGAACGTGAGGGCGAGCGCCGCCGCGCATCCGGAAACCGCGTGGGCGAGTGGACGGCGGGCGAGCGGACGGGAGCGGGTCGTTCGAAACATGCGCATCGGGGTCTCCCTTGCGACGGGTGAAGGCGAGGTCAGGAGGCGGGTGGCGTGATCGCGCGAGGAGGCGCACGACGCCCGTCGGTCGAACGCACGGGCGGCCCGACCATTGCGGGCCGATCGGTCAGCCACTCGTATCGAACGCCGGGGCGTCCGAGTTCGTGCGCTGCGCGCCGTTCGCGTGATGCGCGCCCGACGGGCGTTTCAGTCCCGGATCGTGCCAGCTCGCGGGATAGTGCGCATCGTCGAGATCGAGCGCGGCCTGGGTCGGGAACAGCGGCCGGAAGGTGTCGCACATCACCGCGAGTTCGTCGGTGTACGTCTTGCCGAGCGATGCTTCCACCGTGCCCGGGTGCGGTCCGTGCGGAATGCCCTGCGGATGCAGCGTGATCGAGCCGACCTCGATGCCCTTGCGCGCCTTGTAGTTGCCTTCGACGTAGTACAGGACCTCGTCCGAATCGAGGTTCGAGTGGTTGTACGGCACCGGGATCGCGTCCGGATGGAAATCGAGCGCCCGCGGACAGAACGAGCAGATCACGAAGTTGTGCGCCTCGAACGTCTGATGGATCGGCGGCGGCATGTGCAGCTTGCCGGTGATCGGCGCGAAGTCGTCGACGTTGAACAGGTAGGGGTAGTAGCAGCCGTCCCAGCCGACGATGTCCAGCGGGTGATAGTCGTAGACGTAGCTGTGCACGCACTGGCGCGCCTTGATCCGCACCTCGAACTCGCCCGCCTCGTCGTACGTCAGCGGCAGCTCCGGCAGGCGCAGGTCGCGCTCGCAGTACGGCGCGTGCTCGAGGAACTGCGACGTCTGCTTCGACAGGTACCGCGGCGGCGGGAGGATGTGCGATCCGTTCGCCGTCTCGATGCACAGGAACCGCGGATTCGGTTCGCCCGCCGGCGTCGGATCGAACACCATGCGGTAGATCGTGCCCTTCGGGATCACCGCGTAGTCCTTCGGACCGAACTTCAGCGTGCCGAACGACGTGTAGAGCGTCCCGGACCCGAAGTGGATGAACAGGCACTCGTCGCCCTGCCCGTTCTTGTAGTGATAGTCCATCGGCTCCGCCGGCACGCAGATCGACATCTCGCAGTCCGCGTTGCCGAACAGGATCACGCGTCCCGTGATCGGGTCGCCCATCGCCTGCGCCGGCGCCGTCGTCACGTGACGCATCCGCATCACGTCCACCTCGACGTACTCGGGCTTCGTCGAGTACAGCGCCTCCCAGCCCGTGACCTGCGTCGGGGGATGGATGTGGTACATCGTCGACGTCGGACCCACGAACCCCTCGGTGCCGAAGACCTCCTCGGCGTACAACTGACCGTCCGGTCGACGGAACTGCGTGTGACGGGCCTTCGGAAGCTGACCGAGTTTCGTGTAATACGGCATCCCAGGTGTCCTCGCGTGACCGCGCCCGCAGACGACGGTGATTCCCTTCAATCCCGTATCCTAGCACCCCGGGGCCGGCCCGGGCATCCCCCTCCGGCGGGCGCGGCCATCCCGGGTCCCGCCGCGACGTATGATCGATCATCGTTCCCCACCCGGAGACCCGCCATGCCCGCGATCGCCATGACCATCGGCCTGCTCCTCACGCTGCTCGGCGTCGGTACCTACCTCGCCGCCGGGCGGACCAGCGCCACCGCGCTCATCCCGGCCGGGTTCGGCATCGTGCTGCTCGTGCTCGGTCTCGTCGCCCGCGCGCCCGGCGCCCGGAAGCACGCGATGCACGTCGCCCTGCTTGTCGCGCTGCTCGGCGCCGTCGGCGCCGGGATGCGCGTCGTGCCCGCCGTCGCCCGAGGCGAGTGGTCGACGTCCACCGCATTCCTCGCCCAGGTCGCGATGATCGTCCTCTGCGTCGTCTTCCTCGCACTCGGCGTGCGATCGTTCATCAGCGCCCGACGAACGTCCTGACCGCGACTAACGCTGACCCGTCCACGGGCCGTCCTCCGCCGCCGCCTCGGCGACGCGGAACGACGCGCGGACCTTCGCGACGACTCCGGCATCGAGCGCCGGCGCCGTCGCGGCCCGGACGTTGCCCTCGACGTGAGCCGCGTTCGTGGTGCCGATGATCGCCGTGTGCACGCCCGGCTGCGCGAGCGTGAACCGCAGCGCGAACGACGCCCACGCATCGTCCACGCCGCACGACTTGGGCGTGAGTCCCATCCGCTTCAGGCGGGCCGTGTACGTCGCGGCATAGTTCGAATACATGCCGGGCTGGGTGTCGAGATCCTTCCAGGCCGCGTTCGCGATCGGACGCTTCGCCATCACGCCGACGTCGTTCGCGCGGCAGACCGGCAGCACGACGTCGATGTTCCGCTGGTCGCAGATGTTCACCGAGGTCTGGATGACCGCGACATCCAGCAGTCCCGCGGCATACGCGGCCGTCTCGTGGTCTCCCGAATACCCCACGAACCGCACCTTGCCCGCATCCCGGGCCGCGACGAGGGCCGCGAGCGCGTCGCCGCGTTCGAGGACGTCGCGCTCGCACGAGTGCAGCAGCATGACGTCGAGCCGATCGGTGCCGAGGTTGGCGAGGGCGCGATCGACGGTCTTCGTGATGAGGGCCGGCGAGAAGTCGGGTTCGTCGAGGTCCGGCACCGGCGTGCCGCACTTGGAGATGAGCACGAACTCGTCGCGTCGATGTCCGATCGCGCGACCGATGAGTCGTTCGGACTCCCGGTACATCGCGGCCGTGTCGATCACGTTCGCGCCGAGATCGAGGAACCGGTTGAGGACGGTCGCGATCTGTGTTTCGGGGATGTCGAGGAACCCGATCTCCGCGCCCCCGAAGCCGAGGGGCGAGACCATGAGATCGGTGCGTCCGAAGCGTCTTTTCTGCATGGCGCGCAGTGTAGCGGACGCAGGCGGATCGGAGGGACGACGGGTGGGGGTATGACG
>JAGQOI010000150.1 GCA_020427625.1 Phycisphaerales bacterium
CGACCTCCCGCCCCGAGGTCGTCTTCTGGTAGGGCTTCCGGACGCCCCCGCCGGACGCGCCCGCGATCCACCCGTCAGGGCACCAACACCCATTCCCCGGAAACCTGGCGCGATCCGGCCGCCGCCTCCGCGTCCTTCTGCGAGTCACCGTCTTCGGCGGTCCGGGCGCGGCGAGCGCCCGCCGGACCCCTCGGGACAGGCGACCCAACCCGGAACGCAGGAGTTCGCACCCGATGAAACCCTCCCTTCGCCTCGTCGCCATGCTCACGTTGATGATCCTCGGGACCCTCGCGGCCGGCGCCGAGGCCGCGACCCGCTACGTCGCGCCGTGCGGCAACGACACCTGGGCCGGCGTCAGTCCCGTCTGCTCGGCGCCGCTCGGCCCGAAACGCACCATCCAGGCCGCGATCAACGCCTCCGTCGGCGGCGATCAGGTCTCGGTCCTCCCCGGCACCTACCTCGGCGCGATCAACCTCAACGGCAAGGCGGTGCGACTCCTCGGCGTGAGCGGACCCGACGTGACCGTCATCAACGGCAACGGTGCCCTCCACACGATCACCTGCACCAGCGGCGAGACCGCCGCGACCATCATCGAGGGGTTCCGCATCACCGGCGGCAACGCCGGAGCCGGCTACGGCGGCGGACTCCTGGCGGCGCTCGCCAGCCCGACCGTCATCAACTGCCAGTTCATCGGGAACGCCGCGACCAGAGGCGGCGGCGCCTCGTTGACGCTCGGCAGCCCGCTGTTCGAGGACTGCGTCTTCGGCGGGAACACGGCCGCTTCCGTCATCGGCGGCGGCGGCGGCGTGTACGCGGCGACGAGCGGCGCCACGTTCGACGGATGCGAGTTCTTCGCCAATGACGGCGGCGCCGTCGGCGGAGCCGCGCAGTTCTTCGGCGGATCCGTCACGCTCATCGACTGCGACATCCATCACAACGAGGCCGTGAACGGCGGCGGCGTCCACGTGCAGGACGGCGCGGCGACGTTCGTCAACTCCACCCTCGAGCAGAACCATGCCGACGGCGGTGCCGGCGGAGGCATGGTCGTCTGGGCCGGCACCGTCACGATGTCCGGGACCCATGTCCTCGACAACCTCGCCGGTCATTCCGGCGGCGGACTGTCCGTCAGCGAGGGCGCGACGCTGAACATCGAACTGGCCGTGATCTCCGGCAACGTCGTCGATCCCGCGACGCCCTACACCACGCGAGGCGGCGGGCTGCGCGTCGTGAACTCGACCGTGACCGGGAACAACCTGCAGATCGTCGGCAACGACGCCGACAGCGGAGGCGGCGTGTGGGCCCACGACGCCGACGTCCACCTCACGAACACGCTGCTCTGGCTCAACGACGCGTCCGAGGACTCCGGCGCCCTCGGCGCCGACGCCGGATCGGTCATCACGCTGGTCGACGTCGACGTGATCGCCAACACGTCGCCGGTCGCCGCCGGCATCGCCGTCGCCGACGCCTCCGTCGACATGACCGGCGGCTCCATCAGCGATCACACGAGCCCGGCCGCGGCGGCCCTGAGCGCCTTCGAGAGCACCGTGCACCTGCACAACGTCGTCATCCGGAACAACCTCACGAACGGATTCCTGAGCCTGGGCGTCGTCACGCTGGCCAGTTCTGCCGGCGGCGCGACGTTCGACTTCTGCGACTTCCTCGACAACGCCGCCGGACTCGCCGGCGGCGCGGTGTACATGACCGACGCCCATGCCGTCTTCAACGCCTGCGAGTTCGCCGGCAACGCCGCCGGGCAGGGCGGCGCGATCGCGGCCGACAATCTGTACGGCCCGAACGTCATCGCGATGCGCGCCTGCCAGATGCACGACAACGATGCCACGTACGGTGGCGCACTCTCGCTCCACGGCGACACGGTGCTCGAGGCCGCGTTCTGCCGGCTCACCGCGAACTCCGCGATGTTCGACGGCGGCGCGATCTGCGCGAACGGCACGATCCACCTCGTCAACTGCGATGTGGTCGGCAACGAGGCCGAGAGCGGCGCGGGCATCGAGATCGGCGGCGTCGGCACGCTGACCATGACCAACGGCCAGGTCGTCGGCAACGTCGCCCAGGATCACGGCGGCGGACTGCTCATCGGCGGCGGCGTGAACGCGGTCATCACGAACTGCACCATCACGGGGAATGCGGCAGGCACCGGCGGCAGCGCGATGTACTCGATCAGTCCGCAGGTGGAGATCGTCAACAGCATCGTCTTCGACAACGCCGGCATCCAGGTCGGCGGCCTCCCGAATCCCGATTTCCGCTACTCGATCGTTCCCGCGTTCCAGAACGGTCCCGGATGCTTCACGGCCAACCCGCAGTTCGTGAATCCGGGCGTCGGCGACTACCGACTCGCCGCCGACAGCCCCGCACGGGATGCCGGCAACAACGCGCGGCTGCCGCGCGACGTGCTGGATCTGGACGGCGACGGCAACACGACGGAACCGCTGCCCGTCGACCGGTTCAGCCAGGCCCGGGTGCAGATGCCGGCGGGCGGCGGCGCCTGCATGGGCGTCGCGATCGTGGACATGGGCGCGCACGAGAGGGTGGGGGTCGTCCCGGCGGTCGTCATCAGTTCGGCGGACCTCAGCGGCGACGGCATCGTCGACGGCGTCGACCTCGCCATGCTGCTCGGCGCCTGGGGCGCGTGCGCCGACGGCTGCTGCATCGCCGACCTCAATGCGGATGCCGTCGTGGACGGCGCGGACCTGGCCATCCTCCTCGGCGGCTGGGGCTGAGCGGGCGCGGCACGGCGGGCCGTTGACGGGATCGAGACACGGGGACGGACGGGATGATTGTGATGCCGATTCGCGCCGGATACAATCGCGTCGACGCAACGGAACGATGCCGGCGGCGGGCACCTCGTTGCCGACGCGAGGCGCGGTCGCCGGCGATGACCGCCGAGTCCCAGGTCGTCGCGGGCAGGGTGAGCATGTCCGACGCCAACGTCACGCAGTTGCTTCGAGCCACGGCGTCCGGCGATCGTCGACAACTCGACGCGCTGATGCACGCGATCTACCAGGACCTGCATCGTCTCGCGGCCAGTCATCTCCAGCGGGAGCGCAGCGACCACACGCTCCAGCCGACCGCCCTCGTGCACGAGGCGTACCTCAAGCTCATCGATCAGCGGACGACGAACTGGAACGATCGCGTCCACTTCTTCGCGGTCGCGTCCCAGATCATCCGGCGCATCCTCGTCGATCATGCCCGCGAACGCCTCGCCGCGAAGCGAGGCCGCGGCCGGCGACGCGTCTCCCTCGACGAGGCGGGCGCCGCCGCCGCCGCCGCCGAACCCGAGGTGGACATCCTCTCGCTCGACGACGCCCTTCGCCAGCTCGCGGCCATCGACGAGACTCAGGCGCGCATCGTCGAACTGCGGTACTTCAGCGGGCTCACCATCGAGGAGGTCGCCGAACACCTCGGCATCGGCCGGCGCAGCGTGGATCGGGACTGGCGCTGCGCCAAGGCGTGGCTCTTCTGCCGGCTCGCCGACGAGACGACGGGAGCCGGTGATGAACGCTGAGGAACTCGCCCGCCGCTCGCATGAACTGCTCAAGCGGGTCATCGACGTCGATGCGGCGGATCGCGAGGCGCTCGTGGACCATGCCTGCGGCGACGATCACGCCCTGCGCCGGAACGTCATGGCCCTCCTGCGGGCCGTGCGCGACTCCACCGACTTCCTCGAGGTGCCCGCCCTCGGCGCCCCGGCGCGGCACGCGCCGACGACGCCCGAGCCCGATCCGCAGGTGCCCGGGTATCGCGTGATGGGCGTGATCGGACAGGGCGGGATGGCGCGGGTCTACGAAGCCATCCAGGCGCGGCCGCACCGGCGCGTCGCGCTGAAGGTGATGAACCGCGGCATGACGCAGACGTCCGCGGTCCAGCGGTTCCTCTTCGAGACCGAGGTCCTCGCCCGCCTGCGGCACCCGAACATCGCGCAGATCCACGAGGCCGGATCGTTCGACGACGGCGCGGGCGGCTCCGTCCCGTACTTCGCGATGGAGTACGTCTCCGGCGCGCGCCCGATCACCGTCCATGCCGACGAACAGGGCCTCACCCTGCGGGAACGACTCGCGATGTTCGCCGTCGTCTGCGATGCCGTCCAGCACGGCCACCAGAACGGCGTGATCCACCGGGACCTGAAGCCGGGCAACGTGCTCGTGGATGCGCTGGGACACATCAAGGTGATCGACTTCGGCATCGCGCGCTCGACCGATCCCGACCAGGCGTGGATCACGCGTCATGCGGACCTCGGCCAACTCGTCGGCACGCTGAACTACATGAGCCCCGAGCAATGCGCCGGATCGATCGATCTCGACGTGCGCGCGGACGTGTACTCGCTCGGCATCGTGCTCTACGAACTCGCGTGCGGTCGCCTGCCGCACGATCTGACCGGCGTGCCCGTGCCCGAGGCGCTGCGGATCGTGCAGCATGATGCGCCGACGCGCCCCGGCGCGGTCCGCGCGGAGTTGCGCGGCGACCTTGAAGCGATCATCCTCAAGGCGATCGACAAGGACCCCGACCGCCGGTATCGCACCGCGGCCGCGCTGGCGACCGATGTCGGGCACTTCCTCCGTCACGAGGCCGTCGAGGCGCGTCCGCCGACCCTGTGGTACCAGACCCGCCTGCTGGCGCGTCGGCACCGCCCGATGGTCGTCGCGATGGTCGTCGTCCTCGCCAGCCTGCTCACGGCCTTCGTGCTGAGCACGCGGTTCGCGTACCTGGCATCGAAGGAACTCACGCTTCGACAGGAGGCCCAGCAGAACGCGATCGCGCAGCGCGACGGCGCCGTGTGGCGGGCCTACGTCGCCAACATCGTCGCCGCCAGTTCGCTGCTGCGCTTCGACGAACTCCAGCATGCCCGTCGGAACCTCCGCGAGGCGCCGGCGATCCATCGCAACTGGGAATGGCGGTTCCTGCACGAAGCGACCGAACGCAGCGCCGAGACCATCCGCGCGCACGACGGTCTCGTGATGAGCCTCGAGATGAGCCGCGACGGGCGACGACTGGTGACCGCCTCGGACGACGGCACGATCAACGTGTGGGATGCCGCGACCCGGTCCGTGCTCGCCAACGCCCGCGGTCACGAGGACTGGGTCTACAGCGCCGCCTTCGATCACGATGCGAGGCGGGTCGTCTCCGGCAGCCGCGATCACACCGTGCGGGTGTGGGAGGCCGACAGCGGCGACGAGCTGCGCGTGCTGGGCCGACACGGGACGAGCGTCGTCAGCGTCGCCTTCGGCGCCGGCGACCTCGTCGCGTCCGCGGATGTCGACGGCGTCGCGTGCCTCTGGGATGCCGACACCGGCGATCAGCTCGCTTCGCTGCGCGATCAGCCCGGCGGCAGCTCCGGCGTCGCCTTCACGCGCGCGGGCGACCGCCTGATCACGTGGAATCTCTCCGGCTCGCTCTGGGTCCGCGACGCGAAGGCGACGTCGATCCTCCATGAACTCTCGTTCGGCGGCCTGATACGCTGCGCGACCATCAGCGCGGACGATCGCCTCCTGGCCGCGGGCGGCGCCGACGGACGCATCATGATCTGGAATCTCGACACCGGCGCCGTGATCCACGCGCTTCAGACCGCCGACAGCGTCAGCGACGTGCGTTCACTGGCGTTCACACCCGACGGCACGGGCCTGGCCTCCGGTCACACCGATCGGCCGATCCGACTGTGGTCGGTGGAGACGGGCCGGGCGCAGGACCCCAGCCTGCGCGGGCACGAGGAGAACGTCACCGGACTCGCGTTCACGCACGACGGCCTGCAACTCATCTCCGCGTCATGGGATCGAACCCTGCGCGTCTGGGACGTCGCCGGGCCGGATCGGATCGAACTCGTCACGACGCTGCGCGGGCACACGGACCACGTCATCACCTGCTGCTTCGCGCCGGACGAGTCGATCCTCGCGTCGTCGTCGAACGACGGCACCGTCCGCCTCTGGGACCCCGAACTCGGGACCGAGATCGGGGTGCTTCGCGGCCACCGGGCGGACGTGTATGCGCTGGCCTTCTCGCCCGACGGA
Source organism: Phycisphaerales bacterium (assembly GCA_020427625.1). Lineage (GTDB taxonomy): Bacteria > Planctomycetota > Phycisphaerae > Phycisphaerales > SM1A02 > JAGQOI01. The sequence continues at coordinate 6,021 of JAGQOI010000150.1, forward strand.
CGGTGGATCGCCTCCGGGTCGCACGATCAGACCGTCCGGATCTGGAACGCCCGGACCGGCGCGGTCGAGGCGGTGCTCGAAGGACACACCGGTCACATCTGGACCGTCGCGTTCAGTCCCGACGGGCGCTTCCTGGCGTCCGCGGGCAACGACCGGGTCATCCGCATCTGGGACCTCGACGGCCGGACGACCGTCGCGACGCTCGAGGGACATTCGAGCCGCGTCACGTGCGTGCGCTTCTCGCCCGACGGCTCACGTCTCGCCTCCGCGTCGCGCGATCACACCGTGCGCCTGTGGGATCTCGCGTCGGCCGGCGCGCTGTGGACGAGCGAGGCCCACCGGCTCGACGTCTTCGCCGTGCTGTTCGACGCCGACGGACGTCGCCTGTTCTCCGGCTCACGCGACCAGACCGTCCGCGTCTGGAACACCGACTCGGGCGAGTGCACGAACGTGCTCGACGGACACGGCCAGTTCGTCACCAGCCTGTCGATCAGCCCGTCCGGCGAACGCCTCGCGGCCGGGTCGTGGTACGGCGAGGTCGTGCTCTGGGATCTGCGCACGATGGACGTCGTGCTGTCCTTCAAGGGCCACGACCAGGTCATGCGCTGCGTCGCGTTCGGCCCGCGCGGCCGCTGGCTCGCCTCCGCCTCGTACGACCACACCGTCCGGATCTTCGATGATGCGGCACGCAGCGAACGCATCCGGTTGCGCCACGAGGTGCAGGCCCGCGACGAACGCGCGGCACCGATCGTCGATCGCCTGTTCGACGAGTTCGAAACGCCGCAGCGCGTCGCGGACGCCGTCGACGCCGGCGGTCGCTGTGACGACGCGCTCCTGCCGTCGGTGCGCAAGCTGACGCTGATGCGGTCGCTTCGCGCCATCGGCGGCTCCTGAGCCGCCGCGGCAGCAACGAAGACGAACAACTCACGATTCCCTGGCGCGATGGCTCTCGTGAATCCGCGTCCTGTTGCGGCGGCGGCGCTCGGCCGGAGCCCGCTGGCGCGTCCGGACCGCCGCCCCCGTCACGATCGCATCAGGAAAGGATCTCGTCATGCATCTCCGTCGTTCTCTTCTCTGCGTCTTGCCGCTCCTGGCCTGGATCGGCGTCACCGCCGAGGCCGCCACGCGTTGGGTGTCGCCGTGCGGCAATGATTCGTGGGCCGGCGTGAGCAACGTCTGCTCGGCGCCGCTCGGACCCAAACGCACGATCCAGGCCGCGATCAACGTCGCCGTCGCCGGCGATGTGATCAACGTGATGCCCGGCGTCTACCACGAACGGATCGACCTCGACGGCAAGGCGATCTCGCTGATCGGCATCGGCGGAGCCGCGGCGACGACCATCGACGGCGACGGCGACGGTCCCGTCGTCACCTGCAACTCGCTCGAAGGTCCCGCGACGGTCATCCAGGGATTCACGATCACCGACGGCGCGACCGCCGGACACGGCGGGGGGGTGTTCCTCGCCCTGTCTGCGCCGACGATCAGCGGGTGCGTCATCGCCGGCAACGAGGCGACCGGCTCCGGCGGCGGACTGTACGGCATCAGCGCATCGCCGACGATCATCGGCTGCACGTTCTCCGGCAATGCCGCGCTGCGCGGCGGCGGCGCGTTCTTCCGGTTCGGCGCGCCCACGTTGACCAACTGCGCGTTCACCGGCTGCGACGCGAGCCTCTCGGGCGGCGGGCTGATGCTCGAGGACAACGCGAACGCGACGATGACCGGCGGCAGCATCAGCGCCAATGCCGCGACGACCGGCGGCGGACTCGACGCGTCCCTCGGGACGGTGACGCTGAGCCATGTCGCGATCGCCGGCAACCAGGCCACCGACTTCGGCGGCGGCGTGGCGTTCCATCTCATGGACGACGCGACCGTCGAGGACTGCACGTTCACCGGCAACGTCATGGACCTCGGCGGCCACAGCGCCGGCGGCGCGATGAGCATCGCCGCGTGCGCCGTGACCGTGTCGGACTGCGACTTCGATCAGAACGCCGCGCTCTTCGGCGGCGGCGCGATCGTGTGCGATGACGCCCACGGAACGTCGTTCTCCGGCTGCACGTTCACCGGCAACGAGAACCAGGGCTGCTGCGGCGCGTCGGCGGTCCAGGCCGAGGACAGCACGCTGTCCTTCTTCGGCTGTTCGTTCGCGGCCAACTCGGTCAGCCAGTACGGCGGCGCCATCACGATGATCGCCGGCGATCTCACGCTGACCCTCTGCGGCTTCCGGAACAACCTGGCGATGGACACGATCGCCTACGGCGCGGCTCTCAACCTCTTCGACTCGTCGCTCCAGGCCGGCCTGTGCACCTTCGTCGGCAACCAGGCCGGCGCCGGACACGGCGGCGGCGGCGGCGCCGTCGCCGGCTGGGACTGCAACGCCACGTTCGAGGGCTGCGCCTTCGAAGACAACGCGACCCTCGGCTCCGGCGTTGGCGGCGCGATCCGCATGGAGCGATGCGCGCTCGTTCTCGACGGATGCACCCTGACCGGCAACGACGCCGGGACCGGCGGAGCCGCGTACCTTCTGGAGATGAGCGGCGTCGACATCGTCGACACGACCTTCGACGGCAACGCCGCCACCGGCGACGGCGGCGCGGTCTACATGGAGGACGGCCCGATCACGGTGCGGGCCGGCGTCTTCGAGAACAACGACGCCGGCAACGCCGGCGGCGGCCTGTTCACCGCCGGCATGCTCATCACGCCCAACGCCGATCACCCCCTGGACCTGCTGAACACGGAGTTCCGCGGGAATCACGCGGGCGTCGCCGGCGGCGGCCTGTGCGCCGGAACGCCGACGAGCGTGGTCGGCTGCGCCTTCGTCGACAACGCCGCGCACGACGGTGGCGGCCTCGTCGCCGTCGGAACCTTCGCCGACGTCAAGCTCTACTCGTGTCGTCTGGAGTCCAACGAGGTCACCGGGACCGGGAGCGCGATGGTCGTGGGCGCGATGACCTCGGGCAGCCGCGCGATGCTCGTGAACTGCATCGTGTGCTGCAACACGTCGCCGTTCGGCGGCGGCGCGGTGATGGAGACGGCGCTGGGCGGGCATCTCGATCTCATCAACTCCGTCGTCGCCGACAACACCGGTGGCGGGATCCGCATCAACAACGGCGCGACGAGCTCGACCGTGTCCAACACGATCGTCTGGGGCAACACGGGCGGCGCCGAGTTGATCGGTCTGGCGCCGACCGTCCGGTACTCGGACGTCGAGGGCGGCGCGCCCGGGGTCGGCAACCTCGACGTCGTTCCCGGATTCATCAATGCCGCCGCCGGCAACTACGGCCTGGCCGCCGGGTCGCCGTGCATCGATGCCGGCCTGAACTGGGCGCTGCCGGCGGACGTTCAGGATCTCGACGGCGACGGCGACACGACCGAACTGATCCCGCTCGACTTCAATCACCAGCCCCGCTTCGCCGATGTCGCCGCCGTTGCAGACACCGGCTGTCACGGTCCGGTGA
>JAGQOI010000151.1 GCA_020427625.1 Phycisphaerales bacterium
ATGCCACACCACGGCGCGGGTCGCCGACCTCGAAGGAGTCCTCGCATGACGCACGTCTCGCCGCATCATCGTCGCACCTCCAACCGCCGACGACGTCTCGTGACCCGGACCGGGGCCGCGCTCGTCGCCGCGGCGATCGGCCTCGCCGTGACGACCGTCACGGGCGCGGGTCCCGCACCGAACGAGACGGTGACCCGGACGATGTCGGGGACGGGGACGGTGACGCCGACGCTCCGGTTCGCCCGTCCGCGCGGCACGATCGTGGAGCCGCGCCTCGTCGAGCGCACCGCCATTCGGGATGTCACCGGCGACGGCGTGCCGGACTGGCTCGCCGCCGATGATGGTGCCGGTGAAGGTGACGGCGCCGTCGGCGTGCGTCGCACGTGGCTCATCGACGGCGCGAGCGGGCGCCTGCGCATGGCGTGCCTGACCGACGCATTGCCCCTGGTCCCGCCCGACCGGGCGCGAGGCGACCTCGACGGCGACGGGGTCGTCGATCACCGCGACGTCGCGCGGGCGATCGAGCGTCTCGCGAGAGAACCGCCGCCCGCCGACGCCGCGCGGGCACTGCTCGACGCCCTGTCCAACCTCGGTCGCGCGCCGATCGCCGACGCCATCGACGACCTCGATCCGCCCGAGTGCGATCCGGACGGCGCCTGTCCGTGCATTCCCGTGCAGGATCCGGATGGCGGCTGGACGTGCCTCTGCTGCCTGAACTGCGCCGGCTGCGAGGACCGGCGTCCGCCCGGATCGTCGCGCCCCGTCGGTCCGCCGAGCGGCATCACGCCGCCGCCGGGCGCCGGCGGTCCCGGTGGTCCCGGTGGTCCAGATCATGGCGGCGGGACGGGTGACGATGGCGCCGACGGTCCCCCGCCCCCGCGTCCGGGCCCGGCGCCGCCCGCCGATACGCAGCCGTGCCTCATCGTGATCTCCGACTGGTCCCCCGATCCCGACGATGCCTGCATCACCGTCGGCGACACCGTCTGCTATCACGTCGTCGCCGCCGCGGGAGGACCGACATGCCCGGTCCTCTGGACCATCGACGGACCTGCCGCCGGGTCCGCGACGCCCGACGGGCGCACGATCTGCATCACGGCGCTCGGGCTCGGCGACATCGTCGTCGGTGCGACCCAGGACGACTGCGGCTGCGGCGGCGCGGCCTTCGTCGACGTCCTGCCGGTTCGACTCGGCGTCGACCTCGATATCGACAGCGACAACTCCGGTGACTTCGCCCTGCCCGATCGCAGCCAGGCCGAGGACGCCGTCGAGGACATCGAAGGCGACGACGCGCATCCCGGCAAGGTCATCCTCGTCAACACCCTCGACGCCGATCGCGATTCCATCCCGGACCACCTCGACGGCTTCGGGTTCCCCGGCGCGATCGAGGACGCGCTGACGTCGACCGGAAGCCGACTCCACCCGGTCGTCATCGATCTCCGCGGCTGGCCGCTCGACGGCGAAGTCGAACTCGACATCCTCTACGACGGACCCGACCGTGCCGCGCCGATCCTCCTCGCCGGCCCGCCGTACACGATGGTCGACGCGCCGCTGCGCCTCTGGCGCGCGGACGGCGCGGCCGCGCGCGATCCGGCCTCGATCGCCGACGGCGGCGACTTCATCCCGCCGGGACGGGCCCGCGCCGTCGATCTCGGCCTCAGCGCCGCGGCGCCGACCACGACGATCTTTGTCGAGGCGCTGGAACCGAGCGTGCTGGTCGCCGACCGCACCATCGAGGTCGTCGCGTTCATCGACGGCGTCGAGCAGTGCCACGACCGGGTGCGTCTGACGGCGATCCGCATCGAGTTGCTCGGCGCGGCCGCGCCGAGCGGCCCGTATGCGCCGGTCGCGATGCTCGTCGCCAGCGTCCCCGTCGACGAGCGCGCCTGGTCCATCCCGCCGCCGGGCACATCCTGGGGCATCGAACCGTGCTTCCGCGTGCGCATCGCGGATCCCCGTGGCGCGCCGGCCGGGCCCGTCCAGCTCGGTGCCGCGACCCTGTCTCTGCATGCCGCACCCGGCGGGTACGAGACCGCGCCGTTCTGCTGCCTCGCGGCCGCGGATGCCGGTGCCGCGGGCGACCTTCCGCTGCCGGTCGTTCTGCTGGACGCGTCCGACGTCGTCGTGTCGTACAACCCGGCGACGTTCTTGTCGGTTTGGGCGCCGAAGCGTCCGTCGGAGGCGAAGCTCGGTCTGGGCGGCCTGCTCATCGCGGTCATCCGGTTCCTCGAGGAGTCGGGCTGGACGCCGCTGGACGACGCGGACGCCGGCGCGTTCGGCAAGGTCGTGCATGAGGAG
>JAGQOI010000152.1 GCA_020427625.1 Phycisphaerales bacterium
CCCTCGTTGATGCCGAAGACGTTGCCGAGCACGACGTTCGCCGTCTTGCGGGCGACGCCGCGGAGACGCAGCAGGTCCTTCATCGTGTTCGGCACCGCGCCGTCGTACGCCTCGACGATCATGGTCATCGCGGCGTGCACGGCCTTCGCCTTGTTGCGAAACAGACCGATCGTCTTCAGGTACGGTTCGAGCTGCTCCGGGCTCGACGCGGCATAGTCGGCCGGCGTCGGGAACGTCCGGAACAGCTCCGGCGTGACCTTGTTCACGCTCACGTCCGTCGCCTGCGCCGAGAGGATGACCGCGATGAGCAACTCGTGCGCGGTCGTGTAGTCCAGTTCGCAGTGCGCCTCGGGATAGCAGCCGTACAGGCCGTCGAGGATCCGCACCGCGCGACGCTTCTGCGCCGCCGTCTTCGCGGGCAGGTCGAATGCGTCCTTCGTCGTCGGTCCGTCGAGCGCGGGAATCGTCATCGTCGGGTCGCCAGCGCAGGGGGTTCGAGCGCGTCGGTCGCGCGCGGACGCGGGACGAGCGGGACCGTGTGCACCGCCGACGCGACGATCGCGAGGAGCAGGCTCGCGAACGTGATGTTGAACCATCGCGCCGCCTTCGGATGATCGACGTCGAACGCGGCCTGGTGCGCCCGGGCCTCGGCGGCGGTCTCGACGGATTGCGCGGCATTCCAGTACGCGCGGAGTTCGGCGTTCATGCCCGGCGCGATCGTTGACGCCCGCCAGCCCAGGGAGGCGACGGCGACGAGGATCGCGAGCGTGCGCACGACGTTGCTCAGGCCGCGCCCGGGTCGACGGAACGCGATGAGCTGGATGACGAGCAGGATGAGCAGGGCGGCGGCGGATCCGAACTGAACGACGTCGACGAACCAGAACACGCGTTCCATGAGCAACCCGGCCGCGAGCTGGCCGGGGTTCGTCGCGGCGGGATAGTCGGGCAGGGTCATGGCGACGTCGGGAAGGATCGTGAACGCGAACGACGCCGCGACGCCGGCGGTGACGATCGCGCCGGTCCAGACGGTGAGGACGAGCCAGTACGCGGCTTCGACGGTCGGGCGGAGGATGTTCATCGGGTCGGCTCCGACGTCGGCGTCGCCGGCGTGCCCTCGGACCAGGTCGTGCCGTCGGCCCACTCCTCGCGCTTCCAGATCGGCGCGGCCTTCTTGAGGGCGTCGATGAGATGGCGGCAGGCGTCGAACGACGCGCCGCGGTGTCCGCACGCCACCTGCACCACGACGCTGCCGGCGCCCGGCGGGACGGGTCCGAGGGCGTGCACGATGCGGACGGCGCGACAGTCGAACTGCGCCGCGGCGCCGGTCGCGAGGTCTTCGAGCACCTTCAGTGCCATGGGCCGGTACGCCTCGTAGGACAGGCGCACGAGCGCGCCGTGTTCGGGATGATGTTCGAGACGGGTGCGGCCGACGAAGATGCACTCCGCGCCGCAGGGTTGCGGGAACGGGTCGAAGGTCTCCGGCTCGGCGGGCCCGTCGACGAGACGGACATCGATGATCGTGGCGCGTTCGGGCATGTCCACATCGTAGCCTCGAGCGGCCGGGCGGTTGGCGGCTCGGGCCTTCGGCCGGTACCGTTCGCGACAGATGCTCTCCGAAGATGCCGCCATGTCGATGCCCCTGTCCGTCACGATCATGACGGATGCCGACGGTCCGCGGGGCGCGTTGAATCGTCTCGCGGCGGCCGGGTACCGGTACGTGCAGTTGAGTGCGACGATGCCCGGTCTGCGGCCGCGGGAGTTGGACGGTTCGGCCCGGCGCGGGCTCGTGTCGGCGCTGCGGCGTCTGGAACTCATTCCGAGCGGGCTGGACCTGTGGATTCCGCCGGAGCATTTCGCGGAGGCGGCGCACATGGATCGTGCCGTCGCGGCGACGCTGGAGTCCATCGAGTTTGCCGCGACACTGCGGCCGTGTCCGATCAGCATGATCCTCCCGGCGACGGGCGAGGAATCGGCGTCGGACGTGCTGGAGGTCATCGAGGTCATTCGCAGCGCGGCGGAGCGTTCGGGCGTGACCATCGCCGATCATGCCGTGCCCCCGGCATCGCGACCGGGGTTCTCGGTGGGTCTGGATCCGGCATCGTGGTTCGCGGCCGGTCGCGATCCGGTCGCCGGCGTGCTCGAGGTCGCGTCGACGTTGGCGTCGGCGCGTCTGGCGGATCTCTCATCGACGACGGGTCTGCGCGGCCCGGTGACGGGTTCGAGCCGTCTCGATGTGCTGGCGTACCGGGTGAACCTGACGGTGACGGGCTATCGCGGTCCGGTGGTGATCGACACGCGGCAATGGGCGGACCCATGGGCCGGCGCGCTGGCGACGCGCGAGGCGTGGTCGGCGCTGGGGTAGGGCGGTCCGGCAGCGTCACAACCCGATCTTGCGCATGACGCGACGAGCATCGGTGATGCCGGCGTCGGTGCAGGCCTGCTCGACCGAGCGCGTGAACTCCTGGATCGACTCCCGGTCGCGGAACGTCCGGTTCTGGAATGCCGCGATGAACCTCGGCACGACGTGCGGCATCACGATCGTATAGAACCTGACCATGTCGTCGCCCTCCGCGCGCATCGCCGCGATGCGGTCCTGATGCTCGGGGTCCTGCTCGATCGTGTACCCGGAGACCCACCACCGGCCGTCGATCTCGACGAACTGCAGGCGCGTGATCGAGTCGTCGTTCTCGATCTGCTCGCCGGTGGCGCGGCGGTCGTCACGGGACGTGACGACGATGGGGTGCTCGTTCGGTGCCAGTGGCTGCGGCCGGTCGTCCGCGGCGCCATCGTTCAGGGTCCACAAGGTCTCGAGGAGCGTCAGTCTCCACGCCGTCGCCTGCACCAGTGCGAAGTCGGCTTCCTGCTGCGGCGTCTCCATGCGGTAGAACGACAGCAGGTGCATCGCGTCGATGGTCGATCCCGACATCGTGACCTCGTTCAACGCCGCGACGAGTTCATCGAGGTCGCTGTACGGAATCTTCTGCACGACCGGCGGCGGTTCCTCAACGGCGCCGCAGCCGGAGAGCAGGACGGCGGCGAACGAGAGGACCGCGGCGACCGCGCAGGCGACCGCAGTCGGCAACATCCGTCGGTGCGACGTGATCAGCATGGTTCGGTCCCCCTGTCTTCGTGCCGCTGCGGCCTTCGGGTCCGGGATTCCGCGCGGCGATCGATGTCCCGCCCCATCTACCGATTCATGCTACCGATGCCGCTCCCACACGAGGTGTCCCAACTGCGGGACGAGCAGTTTCGTCATCGCGGTGTCGCAGGCGTTGCGGGAGCCGGGCATGCAGAAGATGAACGTGTCGCCGCCGTCGGTGGGGGGCCGGACGACGAGTCCGCCGATGGCGCGGCTCAGCATGGCGGCGGCGCCGACTTCGGTCCAGCTCACCATGCGGAACAACTCGCCGAAGCCCTCGATCTCCGTCGTGAGGCGTCGGCGGACGACCTCGATCGTCGTGTCCCGACGCGCGATGCCGGTGCCGCCCGTCGTGAGGATGACATCGACGTCGGCGCGGAGGAGCAGGGCCTGGAGCAGGTGGTCGATGATCACGGGATCGTCGGGGACGAGGTGTCGATCGACGACGACGTACCCGCCGTCCGTGAGGCGGGACGCGACGAGGTCGCCGCTCGTGTCGGTCGCGGCGGTCCGGGTGTCGGACACGGTGACGACGACGCAGCGGATCGGGTGTTCGGCGGCGAACGCATCGGCGGCGGTGTCGTGCTCGGTGGCCATGCCGGAGTGTAGGGCGGCCGGCGCAGGAACGGCGTCCGGCGGCTAGGATATCGGGTCATGAAGATCGTCGGTCATGGGGTTGACCTCGTCGAGACCGCCCGCATCGCGGCGCTGCTGGAGTCGCACGGCGAGCGTTTCACGGAGCGGTGCTTCACGCCGTCCGAACGCGCGTATGCCGCGTCGGCGGCGCGGCGGCAGAGCGAACGGTTCGCGGCCCGGTTCGCCGCGAAGGAGGCCGTCCTCAAGGCGCTCGGCACCGGGCTCCGCTCAGGCATGTCGTGGCACGACATCGAGGTCGTCCGCGATCCGGCGGGACGGCCCGGACTCCGGCTGGCCGGTCGGTGTCTGGAGGTGGCCGAGTCGCTCGGCGCGTCGTCGTGGCACCTGAGTCTGACGCACACCTCATCGCACGCGATGGCAAGCGTCATCGCCTCCGGTCCCGCACCGGATTCGGCCTGAGGAGCGACGCATGTCACGAAAGTCCAAGGTCGCGCTCTACGAACTCATTCAGCCCCGCGTCGGCACGCGCCCGATGGCGGACGACGTCGAGGCGCCGGTCGTCGACGCGCACGTGAGCACGGGCGGACGGGCCCTCGGCGGCCGGGCGATCCGCGTGCCGATCGGGTACTTCTTCCTCGGCGTCCCGGTGGTCCTGCTCGTCACGCTCGGCGCCTACCTGCTGGGGTATGAGAACGCGGCCTCGAACGTCGAGGCCCAGGTCGACCAGAAGATCCTCGAGCAGTTGCGGGCGGACGATTCGACCCGCGTGATCTTCGATCCGCTCACCCAGCAGCCGAAGATCGTGAACCAGCCGCCGCCGGTCGCCGGGGGGAGCGGGCGCGAGGCGCCGAAGCCGGGCCGGACGGCGGGGGCGCCGGCGGGCGGTTCGGGCGTCGGGGGGAAGGCCGGGACGATGCGGTCGGACCCGCGGGTGGAGGGTCTGAACTACCTGACGATCCAGCACCTTCCGGAGGAGGAGGCGGTCGAGCTGGCGTCATTTTGTCGGTCGCGTGGCCTTGATGCGTATGTCATTCCTCGCCATAATGCCCGATCCCGCCTGATGAAGGTGATCGTGCTGCCCGGGATCGAGGCGGGCGATCTCCGGGGCGCGGGCGCCGACCTCCGCGATCGCGTCAAGGACGCGGGCGTCGGGTGGAAGGTGAGCGGACCCGGTCGCAGCAGCCTGGGCGACAGTTACTTCGAACGCTATGACGGTTGAGCCGTCGAGATCGAGAGAGCAGCCATGAGCCTTCACCGCAGTCTCAAGACCAAGCCGACCGCCCTGGACCAGCACCGCAACGTCCTCACCCGCGCGGAGCGCATCGCGTTCCTCATGGAGCGCGATCGGTTCGATGCGTCGAGCGACGCGCCGCTGGGTCTCGTGAAGGTCGGCAGCCGCAAGGTCGCGACGAAGAAGAAGGTCAAGAAGGAAGACGAGTGATCCGCACGGATCGCCGACCCCTGTCGGACCCCCGGTCCGACCCCCGTCCGACCATGGTATTCATCCCCGGGCCGATCCACGGATCGGCCTGTTCATTGCGCGGCGCGTGGCCATCGCGGGCGACCTCCGCTAGGCTTCGGTGACGCCTCCGTCGAGGATCCCGACTCATGACCGAGACCGCGCTCGATTTCGATCGTCTGTTCAGCCGCCGCGTGCGCGCCATCGATGCGTCGGGGATCCGGCGCATCTTCGAACTCGGCGCCAGACTCGAGAACCCGATCAACCTGTCGATCGGCCAGCCGGACTTTCCGGTGCCCGACGCGATGAAGGCGGCGACGATCGACGCGATTCACGCCGACCGCAACGGATACACGCTCACGCAGGGGACGCCGGAACTCCTGCGGGCGATCGCGGCGCACCTGCGCACCGACGTCGGCTGGGACACGTCGCGCGACGAACTCGGCGTCATGGTGACGTCGGGCACGAGCGGCGCGCTCATGCTCGCGTTCATGGCGATGCTCGACGAAGGCGATGAGGCGATCATCGCCGACCCGTACTTCGTCATCTACCCGGTGCTCGGCCCGCTCTCCGGTGGGACGATCGTGCCCTGCGACACCTACCCCGACTTCCGCATGACCGCCGCCCGGGTGGAGCCGCTCATCACCGACCGCACCCGCTGCGTGCTCGTGAACTCGCCGGGCAATCCGTCCGGTGCCGTGCTCAGCGACGCGGAGATGCGCGATCTCGTCGACCTCTGCACGTCGCGGGGCATCCTGCTCATCAGCGATGAGATCTACGACGAGTTCACCTACGCCGAAGCGCGCGGCGCCAGCGGACGCTGCCCGAGTCCGGCCCGCGCGAGCGACCAGGTCCTGCTCATCCGCGGGTTCGGCAAGACCTACGGGTGCACCGGGTGGCGGCTCGGCTATGCCGCGGGTCCGCAGGCCCTCATCACCCAGATGATGAAGCTCCAGCAGTACACCTTCGTGTGTGCCCCGTCGATGGCGCAGGCCGGCGCGGCCGCCGCGTTCGGGGTCGACATGTCGGCCCAGATTGATGCGTATGCCCGTCGTCGGGACCTGGTGGTGGAGGCGTTCCGCGGCGTCACGAACATGGTGACGCCGGGCGGCGCGTTCTACGGCTTCTTCGAGGTGCCGGAGCGACTGGGGTTGACGGCGAGCGCATTCGTCGAGCGAGCGATCGAACGTCGGGTGCTCGTGATCCCGGGGTCGGCGTTCAGTCGACGCGACACGCACGTCCGCCTGAGCTTCGCGACGTCCGAGAAGACCCTTCGCGCCGGCCTCGAGGTGCTCGTCGAGCTCCTCCGAGGCTGAGCCGCGCGGGCTCCCGTCAAGACCTCTATCCACATTTTCTCCACGATTTCCGGCGAAAGCGGTTGCCGACAAATCGGTGTTCGGGCATATTTGAAGGTGTCGCGGTCCAACCCGCCTCGCGGGGCTGGGAGCGGCGACCTCATGGCTGCCATCCACCCGCCGCCGATTCGGAATGTGTTTTCCGGTCGGCGGTTTTCACTCGCGCAATGCACGGTTTGTCCACAACGGTCGTCGGGGTCCTGGCGAGCGCGCAGGAACACCACCGTCCGGGGACGAGCCTGCGGGCGGTGGTGAGCGGACCGGGTGGGTGAGTGGCGGCGTCGCGGGCGGGCTTACTTGCCGCCGCTCGACGTGCCGTCCTCGTTGCGGGTCGCCATGCCGAGACCTTCGGACGGGTTCTCCGGGAGTTCCGCGGGCGGCTTGCGGAGGCCGGACTTCTGCTGCGTCGCGCCGGCGGCGGCGGTGCTGGACGCCTTGTCTTCACAGCCGACGCCGAGGATGAGCGCGGTACAGGCCACGAGCGTGATCAGGAAGCGAACCATGGTGTGATTCCTTGCTCTTGAGGATTCAGGTCACGTCCCCGACCGACCTCCGGAGGTCGCCTCATGAGGCGGGGCGACCGCGGTCCGGGACTACTGTATTTGAGGATTGAATCGGCCGCCGGTCAAGTGCCGCCCGAATTCGGGCCGGCGCCGGATCGGGGGGCGGCACCGGCAAAAACCCCGCTGAAGCCGGACTTCAACGGGGCGGAGGGGAGAAAGATGTCTGGGGGAGTTCAGCCATCATTTTCGGTCTCGCCGGAGGGGGGCCGAGAGTTTTTTCCTTCCGGATTGGGAAAATCGGGCCATTCTCAGCCCGTTGCCGACCGGGCCGAGAACGGATACGCGCCGCCGGAGCGCATCGCCTCGAACGTCTGATAGAGCGCGGCACACTGCGTCGAGGAGCGGTGCTGCTGCGCGACGCATTCGCGCCCGGCGAGGCCGAGTCGACGCGCCTCGTCGGGATGCTCGACGAGATCGCGCAATCGTTGCGTCCACGCCTCCGGGTCCTGCCCGACCACCACCGACGCGGTGTCGCCGTCGCGGAGCAGATCGAGCGCGCGATGGGCGCCGGCGACGACCGGCAGACCCGAGGCCATCGCTTCGAGCAGCAGCGACCGCACCTCGCCGTCGGTCTCGGGCTGGATCATCACGTCGCAGCGCGTGAGCAGGGCCCGGTAACTCGCCGCGTCCTCGAGCGTCGACAGGTGCGCGAGCAGTTCGAGCTGGCGGGCGATCTGCCAGATCTCGTGCTGACGCGGGCCGCGGAGTTCGAGCACGATCTGGATCTGCGGCGCGCCCGCGACGAGGGGCGACAACGCCGTAAGCACGCCGCGGTACGCGGGGACGTCGCGACCGCCGCCGATCACCGCGAGGGCGATGGACGTGTCCGGCGCCTTCAGCACGACGCGCGCCTGCGGCGGCACCGAGACGCCGAGCGGCGCCAGCGTCACGAGTTCAGGCGCGACGCGCGAACGAAGGATCTCCGCCATCGCCGCCGTCGGCGCCACGTACGCCGCGGCCTTCGTCCGCACCCGACGAC
>JAGQOI010000153.1 GCA_020427625.1 Phycisphaerales bacterium
AACCTCGGCACTGAGAATGGGCGTCGCTCCGTCGCAGCCAGCTGAATGGGCCTGCGTCACCCGCAGCAGCCCGGATAGGAGGCTGGCAGCCGACTCCACGATTGACACGCCCGACTTCATAGGAGGAGGCACGGAGGGCACGGAGGTTGAGAACATGGTTTTCGGATCGTGTCGTCGGTGCCACTCGATCGACCGTACGTCTCCGGACCACCATTCCGAAACCACGATCCGCCCGCTCGGTGTCGTCCGTGCCTCCGTGGTGATTCGATCCGGAAGGATTGCACCACGGAGTCACCGAGGCACGGAGGTTGAGAACATGGTTTCGGATCGTGTCGTCGATGCCATCCGATCGACCATACGCGTTCGGGACCACCATTCCGAAACCCGATCCGCCCGCTCCGTGTCCTCTGTGCCTCCGTGGTGATTCCCCCCGCCGGTGCGACCTGTATCATGTGGACATGCGGTGCATCGGGTGCGATTACTCGCTCGACGGACTGTCGGCCGACCGGTGCCCGGAGTGCTGGCGACCGTTCGATCCGAACGATGCGCGGACGTTCAAGCCGGACCACGGTGACGCGGCGGGCACGGATCCCCGCGGGCGATTCTGCCGCGGCTGCGGGATGAACCTCGAAGACGTCGACGACACCTGCCCGAACTGCTTCCGGCCCTTCGATGCCGCCGATCCGGCGACCTGGCTCCTGACCGCCGACGAGCCGGCGAACATCGACGCGGATGCCCTCCGCCGCGTCGCGATCCCGTTCCTGCTGTTCATCCCGGTCGTGGTGATCGTCCTCGGTGCGTTCCTCCTGATCGCGTCGGCGCTCGGGATCATCTGAGCGGCAGGTCACCCGGCGCGACTCCAATTCCCTGCGAGGACGACCCGTCATGCGACACCAGAGCTACACGCTGGAATGCACGCCGGACGCGTTCAAGGCGCGAACGTCCGCGTCGGGCGGGCTGGTGATCGTTCGTGCGACGACGCGCGATGCCGCGCGGTGCGGGCGTCTGTGGACGGGCGTCGGCGCCGGCTTCTGGACCGGGCGCGTCCGTTGGTCGCCCGCGCGTTGGGTCAGGCACCTCCGGCAACCGGACGTGTCGTTCTGGATCGCCCGATCGGCCGCCGAGACGCGGCCGGATGAGGACGTCGGGTGCTTCGAACTCATCCGCTTGGTCCGGGGCACGAAGATCCAGGGATTCGGCCTGCTGCCGCCGTCGCGCGGACGGGGACTGGGTCGCGATCTTCTCACGGCCGCGACGATGCAGGCCTTCGCGACCGGCGCCCGCAAGGTCTGGCTGCATACGGCGACGGACGATCACCCGGCGGCGCTGCCGAACTACCTCGCCGGCGGGTACCGGATCGTGCGAACGCGCGAACTCAGGAATCCCATGCCGGCGCCGACGCCGCCGCCCGGTGAGCGACGCGTCGTCTAGCGCTTCGCGGCGCCGTGCGAACGAAGCAACTGCACGATCGACTGTCGGTCGACGACGGTCATCATGTTCGGCGCTTCGAGGAGTTCGACCGCGACGACGTTGCCCTCCACCCGCACCGATGCGATATGCGTGCCCGTCGAACCGAGCAGCAGACGCGGGGCGAACGATTCGTCGTCGTCGACGAGACACAGCGAACGAGGCGACTGGATGTGCGCCGCCGCGGCATTCGTGAGGGACATCGCCGTCACCATCACCACCAGCGCGAACATCGTCGCCGACACCACCAGCGCCCGCATCCACACCGGAATCGCCAAGCGCATCGACAGCACCACCCACAGCGCGGCCGCGACGACGGCGATGACGTCCAGACCCGCGACCGTCTCCAGGTTGCGCTGCCAGACCTCGACCTGATCCGCGGTGAACGGCAGGTCGCCGATGCGCGACAGGCGCGCCTGCGAGCCCGTCCACCACAGGATGCCGATGGTCGTGAGACCCGCGAGCGTCGCGCCGATGCTCGACATGACGAAGGTGAACGTGTCGATCGGCGCGCCCTTCTGGCGCGGCCGCGCGGCGGCGAGGGCGCCGGCGGGCATGGCGATCATCACGAACCCGACCATGAGCCAGAGCGGCTCGGCCATGCCGGCCCGCATCACGAGCGTGGGGATCGAGATGAGGATCATCGTGCCCGTGACGAGTCCGCCGCCGGGATCGCCGAGGAGTTCGGGCACGCGCACGATGGGCGCGAACCCGCGCCGGAAGCCGACGTGACCGACCATCCAGACGAGTCCGACGACGCCGATCGCGACGATCACGCCGATGAGGAGTCGCAGCGGGAGGCGGTCGGTCTCTTCGAGACGCTTCACGCGCCGGTCACCGTCGCGCACGAACACGACGCGGGGTTTCGAGCCGGAGGTGTCGGAGCGTCGGGCGAGGTCGGCCATGCGGGGGTTCCTGGTCGCGTCGTCGGGCGCCGTAACCGCCAACAGCATAGCGGGTTCGCGGGCGGGGTTCGACGGGGCGCGGCCGCTACATGACCTGCTGGGCCCGCGGGTAGGAGCCGAGCACCTTGAGCGACAGACAGTGCGTGCGGGCTTCGTCGATCGCCGCCGCGAGACGGTCGTCGCGCCGGTGTCCCTCGGCGTCGATGTAGAACGTGTACTCCCAGTTCTGACGCCCGCTCGGACGCTTGTCGATGTGGCTCAGGTTGACGTCCGCCTCGCGGAACACGCCGAGCACGTCCACGAGCGCGCCGGGCTTGTGGGCGGTGACGAACATGATGGAGGTCTTGTCGTCGCCGCTCGGCTCCGCCGCCTGGTTGGCGATGACGAGGAAGCGCGTGATGTTGTTCGGCTTGTCCTGGATGCCCTCGAAGAGCGCGTTCACGCCGTAGAGTTCGCCGGCGAGGGCCGAGCCGATCGCGCCCGCGCCCGGCTCGGCCGCCGCCCGCTTCACCGCGGCCGACGAACTCGGCATGGGGATGAGCTCCGCGTCGGGGAACTGGTGACTGAGCCACCGGCGGCACTGGCCGAAGGCCTGCGGCTTGGAGTAGATGCGTTTCACGTCGGACGGCGCGCCGTTCGACAGGAACGTCTGACTGACTTCGATGAGCGCCTCGGCGTAGATGGTGACGTCGTTCGTCTGGAACGCGTCGAGCGTGTCCGTGACGCCGCCGCCGATGGAGTTCTCGTAGGGGACGAGCCCGTAGTGACAGCGCGTCGCCGCGACCTCCTCGAAGACGCCCTCGATGTCGTGCAGGTCGGCGTGCTCGACCGACGAGCCGAAGTGACGGACGGCGGCGACGTGGCTGAAGGATCCGGGCGGCCCGAGGTAGCCGACCCGCAGGGGGAGTTCGAGACTGAACGACCCGGACATGAGTTCGCGATAGATCGCCTCGATCGTCCGCGCCGACAGCGGTCCGGGGTTGAGCCCGATGACGCGATCGAGCACCTGCCGTTCGCGATGCGGTGCGTAGACGGGCACGCCGGTCCGATGCTTCGTGCGCCCGACGTCGACGACGATCTTCGCGCGCTCGCTGATCGCCTCGATGATCCGCCGATCGAGTGCATCGATGCGGGCGCGGAGGTCGTCGAGGTTGGGGAGAGGGTCGGACATGGGGGGATGGTAGCAGGGGCGCGGGAGCGCGGCGGCGGGGGTCAGGCGGGATCGGTGCCGCCGGTCAGATCGTTGAGTCGATCGATGGCGAATTGGCGGACATCCAGCGGTGCGTCGGGCATGTCGATGACGGCGGAGTAGTCATCGATCGCGCGCTGAACGTCTCCGTCGAGTCCTCGCTGCCCGTAGGTGACGCCGCGATTGACGCGTGCCCTGGCGACCTGCTCGGCCGGTGCGTCGGGCATGTCGATGACGGCGGAGTAGTCATCGATCGCGCGCTGGACGTCTCCGTCGAGTCCTCGCTGCCCGTAGGTGAAGCCGCGATTGAAGCGTGCCTCGGCGACCTGCTCGGCCGGTGCGTCGGGCATGTCGATGACGGCGGAGTAGTCATCGATCTCGCGCTGGAGGTCTCCGT
>JAGQOI010000154.1 GCA_020427625.1 Phycisphaerales bacterium
CGTGGTCGTATACTCGGGACGCCTCCTGAGCCGCCCTTCCGGACGTGCGACCCATGCCTGACGACCCGACTCCGCCGGTGGACCCGTCGAACGCGGACACGCGCCGGGATGCGCCGCCACGCGATCCGCGACTGCCGAAGCAGATCGGGCACTACCGGATCCGGCGGGTCATTGCCTCCGGCGGCATGGGGACGGTCTACGAGGCGCTTCAGGACAACCCGCGTCGGAAGGTCGCGCTGAAGGTCATGCGGCGAGGCCTGGCCGCGCCGTCGATGCTGCGCCGCTTCGAGTACGAGTCGCAGATCCTCGGCACGCTCCGACACCCGCACATCGCGCAGGTCTACGAGGCGGGAACGCACGAGGACCAGGGTGAATGCGTGCCGTACTTCGCGATGGAGTTCATTCCCGGCGCCCGCCCGGTGACCGACTACGCCGCGGCGATGCGCCTCGACCTCGCCGCGCGCCTCGCGCTGTTCACGACGATCTGCGATGCGGTGCATCACGGGCACCAGAAGGGCGTGATCCATCGCGACCTGAAGCCGGACAACATCCTCGTCGATTCGAGCGGGGACGCGAAGGTCATCGATTTCGGCGTCGCCCGCGCGACGAACTCCGACCTCGCGGTGACGACGATGCAGACCGACGTCGGCCAGATCATCGGGACCGTGCAGTACATGAGCCCGGAACAGATCGCGGGCAATCCGGACGACATCGACACCCGCAGCGACGTCTACGCCCTCGGCGTCATCCTGTATGAACTCGTGGGCGAAGGACTGCCCTACGACGTGAGCCGCGCGTCGATCTTCGAGGCGAGCCGCATCATCCGCGAATCGAACCCGATGCGTCCGAGCACCCGCAACACGGCGCTCCGCGGCGACCTCGAGACGATCATCCTCAAGGCCCTGGAGAAGGACCGCGATCGACGGTTCGATTCGGCGCGGGCGCTCGCCGACGACATCGATCGTTTTCTCCGCGGCGACGCCATCGCCGCCCGTCCGGCCTCCGTCGGCTACCAGGTGCGCATGTTCGCCCGCCGGCACAAGGCCGTCGCGTCGGCGCTGCTCACCGTGCTGGTCGTGTCCGTCACGGCCGCGGTCGTGAGCACCGTGCTGTGGCGCCACGCCGAGGCGGCGCGTCGCGCAGAGGCGACGGCCCGACAGGACGCCGATGCGAAGAACCTCGCCGCCCGCGAATTCCTGTCCGTCATCGACCGCATCCTGAACATCACGAACCCGACCGAGGTCGAGGGCGGCACCGTCGACGTGCTCGCCGTGCTCGAGGACGTCGAGGCGCAACTCGACGGCGGCATGGAAGGCGTCGCCGCCCTGCCCGGGTTCGAGGCCATCCTGCGCCGGAGCATCGGTTCGACGTACCGCGACCTCGGACACCTCGACGCCGCCGAACGCAACCTCGTCCGCGCCCACGAACTCAGCCGCAGCGTCGACGGACCGGAGTTCCGCTCCGACCTCACCCGCACGATGAACAGCCTCGCCATCCTCTACCGACAGAACGGCGCACCCGAACGCGCCATCCCCCTCCTCCGCGAGGCGCTGGCGATGATGGATGAACTCCCCGACATGGCGATGACCGGCGCATCGACGTCGCACAACCTTGCGACCGCCTACACCGCGGCCGGCGATCTGACGGCCGCGCTCGCCCAGTGGGAGGACGCCCTTGCCCGTCACGAAACGGCGATGGAGCCGGACGACGTGCGCCTGGCGATCGTGACGTCCGGCTACGGGGCGATGCTCGGCTCGGTCGGGCGCGAATCCGAGGCCGAGCCCATGCTGCGCCGGGCGGTGGAGCGGTTCCGGGCGGCGTTCCCGGACGGGCATCCGCACGTCGCGACGGCGCTCATGAACCTCGGCGTGTTCCTCGGGCGGCTCGACCGGTTCGCCGAGGCCCTGACGGCGGAGGAGGAAGCCGCCGCCATCTACGCCGCGCACCTCGCCCCGACCCACCCGTTCCTCGGCACCGCGCGACGGAACCTCGGCGCCACCGCGTACGGCATGCACGACTACCCCCGCGCCATCACCGAGTTCCGCGAGGCGCTGCGGATCTTCGTGCAGAACCGCGGCTCTCACCTCGACGTGCTGGACACGAAACTCCATCTCGCCCGCGCCCTGGCCGCGTCCGACGCGTTCGACGAGGCGTACTCGCTGCTCGTCGAACTCGACGCGACCTTCAGCGATCCGGAGCAGTGCCCGCAGCCGTGGTCGCGCGGCCTGACGATCTCCCTCCTCGGCCAGGTCATGGAGGCGCTCGATCGCGGATCGCTGTCCGAACGCGAGCGCCTGCTCATCGCGGGCTTCGATGCGCTCGATGCGCTCGATCTCCCGCAGACCGACTACGCGCAGGCCGCGGCCGACGCCGTCGCACGGTTCTACGACCGGCACGACCGGGCCGCGGAGGCGCCGGCCTGGCGTCAGCGGGCGGCGGAGCGCCCGCGCGTCACGACGGTGGAGTCGCCGGCCGACGACGTCGACGACGAATGACGGACGTCCGATCCGGCAAGGAACGGCTCGCCTCCCATGAAGAACCGGACCCCGCGGGGGGTCCGGTGTGGTCGATCGCGGGATGGGATGGCTGGGTTACTTCTTCTGCTTCTGCTCGGCGATGACGGCCTGGGCCGCGACGAGTCGGGCGATGGGGACACGGAAGGGCGAGCAGCTCACGTAGTCGAGTCCGATGGTGTGGAAGTACCGGACCGAGGCCGGATCGCCGCCGTGCTCGCCGCAGACGCCGAGCTTGAGGTCGGGTCGCGTCGCGCGGCCACGGGCGCAGGCCATCGCGACGAGTTCGCCGACGCCGGTCTCATCGAGCGACTGGAACGGGTCCTTCGGCAGGATCTCCTGTTCGATGTAGTCTGGCAGGAAGCCGTTCACGTCGTCGCGGCTGTAGCCGAAGGTGAGCTGGGTGAGGTCGTTCGTGCCGAAGCTGAAGAAGTCGGCGACCTCGGCGATCGCGTCCGCGGTCAGGGCGGCCCGGGGGATCTCGATCATGGTGCCGACGGGGATGTCGAGCTTGCCGGTGAACTTCTTCGCCTTCTTCACCTCGGCGATGGTCTCCAGCGTCTGGCGTCGGAGGATGGCGAGTTCGGCGCGGGTGCCGACGAGCGGGATCATGATCTCGGGTCGGGCGTCGACCTTCTTCTTGCGGCAGGTGATGGCCGCCTCGACGATCGCCCGCACCTGCATGCGGAGGATCTCCGGGTAGGTCACGGCGAGTCGGCACCCGCGGTGTCCGAGCATCGGGTTGAGTTCGTGGAGCATGGAGACGCGCTGCTGGAGATCGCTGAGCTTCACGCCCATCTCGGTCGCGAGGGCCTTCTGGGCCTTCGTCTCGTGGGGGAGGAACTCGTGCAGCGGCGGGTCGAGCAGGCGCACCGTGACGGGCAGGCCCTTCATCGCGGTGAAGATGCCGACGAAGTCCTTGCGCTGGTAGGGCAGGAGCTTCTTGAGCGCCTTCTCGCGATCGGCGACGTTGTCGGCGAGGATCATCTGGCGCATTGCGGAGATGCGCTCGCCTTCGAAGAACATGTGTTCGGTGCGGCACAGTCCGATGCCGGCGGCGCCGAACTCGCGGGCCCGCTTCGCATCGCGGGGCGTGTCCGCGTTCGTGCGGACGCCGAGCCGGCGCACCTCGTCGGACCACTTCATGACGGTCGCGAAGTCGCCGGAGAGCTTCGGCGTCGAACGCTTCACCTCGCCGAACATGACCTCGCCGGTCGAGCCGTCGATGGAGATGACGTCCTTGTGCGTGAGACGACGACCCTTCACGGTGACCGTGCGCTTCTTCGCGTCGATCTGAAGGTCGCCGGCGCCGGCGACGCAGCACTTGCCCCAGCCTCGCGCGACCACCGCGGCGTGCGACGTCATGCCGCCCGTGGACGTGAGAATACCCACCGCGTGATGCATGCCGTCGACGTCCTCGGGCGACGTCTCCTTGCGGACGAGCAGAACGGCTTCGCCGGCGAGCGTGCGATCGACGGCTTCGGCGGCGGTGAACGCGAGCCGACCCGTCGCCGCGCCGGGCGAGGCGGGCAGACCCTTCGCGAGCACGGTGGCGCCCTTCTTGTCGGCGGCGGAGAAGCTGGGCAGCAGGAGTTGCGTGAGGTCCTCGGCCGGGATGCGGGCGAGCGCCTCGCTGCGGTCGATGAGCTTCTCCCTGACCATGTCGACGGCGATCTTCACCGCGGCCGCGCCGGTGCGCTTGCCGGTGCGGGTCTGCAGCATGTACAGCGTCCCGCGTTCGATTGTGAACTCGATGTCCTGCATGTCGCGGTAGTGCTGTTCGAGGGTCGAGCGGATCTCGAGGAGCTGGGCGTGGACGGCCTTGTTCCACTTCTTCATCTCGGCGACGGGCTTCGGCGTGCGGATGCCGGCGACGACGTCCTCGCCCTGGGCGTTGATGAGGAACTCGCCGTAGAACGCGCCGTCGCCGGTGGACGGGTCGCGCGTGAACGCGACGCCGGTGCCGGAGTCGTCGCCCATGTTGCCGAACACCATCGACTGCACGTTCACCGCGGTGCCGAGCAGGCCGTGGATCTCGTTGATCTGGCGGTATCGGATCGCGCGGGGCGTGTTCCATGACTTGAACACCGCCTCGATCGCGAGTTCGAGCTGCACGTACGGATCCTGCGGGAACGCCCTGCCGACGTGCTTGCGGTACACCGCCTGGTACGCCTCGCACAACGCGCGAATGCCCTCGGTCGGCACGTCGGTGTCCTCGGTGACCTTGTACTTCTTCTTGATGCGGTCGAACTCGTGCTCGAATCGCTCGTGATCGACGCCCATCACGACGTCGCCGAACATGTTGATGAGGCGACGGTACGCGTCGTACGCGAAACGCGGGTTGTCCGTCCGCGCCGCGAGACCCTCGACCGACGCATCCGTCAGACCGAGGTTCAGCACCGTGTCCATCATGCCCGGCATCGACACCGCGGCTCCCGAGCGCACGGACACGAGCAGCGGCATCGCGTCCGAGCCGAACGCCTTGCCCGTCTCGGCCTCGATCGCGCCGACGGCGGCGCGAACCGCCTTCATCAGGCCGTCCGGCATGGTGCCGCCACGCTCGTTGTACTGCGCGCACATCTCCGTCGTGATCGTGAATCCGGGCGGGACCGGCAGGCCGATCGCGCTCATCTCGGCGAGGTTCAGTCCCTTGCCGCCGAGCAGCGCCTTCGACAGGCCCTTGCCTTCCGCAGTCGCGCGTCCGAACGAATACGTCATCCGCGAGGCGCCGGCGGCGCGATCGCTCCGAGTGGGGTTCTTGGTCATGTCAGTACGATCGGTCAGCGCGGTGGTCATGCGAGGTGGGGTCCTGGAAGGCGGAGAGAAGAGGGAGAGTGTAGCAGCATGGCGCAGACGGACCACCGGCTCCGGTCCCGCGCGGCTGAATCCCCGTCAAACCCTATGATCCCGCACATGACGGGTGTTCCCCCGACCGCCATCCCGGACGTCCTCACGCCGCTCGACGTCGCCGCCCGATGGCCCGTCGAGCGACCGCTCGTCATGCTGCACTCCGGACGACCCCACCCGCGCTGGTCCCGGCGCACCGTCCTCGCCGCGCCCGCGGCGGTGTTCCGGCACGACGGGCGACGGTCGACGTTCGAGGTGCTCGACCACCGGTGGACCGCGACGACGCCCGACTTCACCGACGATCCGCTCGCCGACCTCCAGACCCTCGTCGACCTCGGCGCGTCGACCCACCCGTCCCGGGCGCCGTTCGAATCCGGTTGGATCGGCGCCCTGTCGTACGACCTCGGACGACGTCTGGAGCCGGCGGCGACGTCGAGCGGCGGCGCGATCGACGATCGCGATTGGCCGCTCGTGTCGTTCGCGTTCTGTCCCGACCCGTTCGTCTACGACCACGATCGCGCCGCCTGGCGGACGACGCCGACGCTCCCGCTCCGGTCCGGACCGCCCGACGCGCCGCCGAGCGTCGGACGCCTCGCGTCGACCTCGACGCCCGAGGCGCACCGCGGCGCGGTCGCGCGGGCGATCGAGTACATCGCGGCCGGCGACATCTTCCAGGCGAACATCACGCAGCGGGTGTCGGCGACGTTCGCCGGGTCGACCCGCGACCTCATGGCGGCGGCGATGCGCCGGGCCCGGCCGTGGTATGCCGCGTACCTCGAATGCCCCGACGGACGGACGCTGCTGTCGCTGAGTCCCGAGCTGTTCCTCGAGGTCGACGGGTCGACGCGTACGGTGGTGACGCGTCCGATCAAGGGCACGCGCCCGTCGAGCATCGATCCGGCCGAACTGCTCGCGTCGGCGAAGGACGCGGCCGAGCTCACGATGATCATCGACCTCATGCGCAACGATCTCGGACGCGTCTGCCGCGTCGGGTCCGTCCGGGTGACGGAAGCGCGTCGGCTCGAATCGCACCCGACCGTCCACCACACGGTGGGCGAGGTCGTCGGCACGCTGCGACCGGACGTCGATCTCGCGGCCCTGCTTCGGGCGACGTTCCCGGGCGGCTCGGTGACGGGGGCGCCGAAGATCCGCGCGATGCAGATCATCGACGAACTCGAACCCGTCCGCCGCGGCCCGTACTGCGGAAGCATCGGCTGGGTCGGCACGGACGGCACGATCGCGCTGAACATCGCGATCCGCACGGTGGCGCTGTCGGGCGCGCGGTCGCCGGGACGGTTTGACGCCCTGGTCGGGCGTCTGGACTACGGCGCCGGCGGCGGGATCGTCGCCGACTCCCGACCGGACGCCGAATATCGGGAGAGTCTCGACAAGATCGCCGTCCTCCAGGCCATCCTCGCCGACCTCGGCGCCGATTCCGCGGTGCATCCGGTCGCGTAGATGCATGCGGCTCCGGACCGGCGGGCGGGGCTGCACGACGATTTCGTGAATTCCGACGGTTCGACCCATCCCGATCCGGGCCCGGTCGTAGACCATGGACGACGGGCCGCGCGCCCGACGGGAATTCTGCGCGGCCGTGCAAGGGACGGGCCGCGTCATGACATCGCCCGAGTACGGTACGGAGTCGACCGACTCGGACGTCATATCGAGCCGTCGCGCCGGCCCGCCGCGCCGGGCGTGCACACCGATTCACAACCTGGGATCGCATGATCCCAATCCCAGCAAGGAGAAGAAGACCTCATGAAGATGCAACGATTCACGATTCTGCGCGCCGCGGGAGCCGCGCTGCTTGCGGTCGCCTTTGCGGCGCCCTCGTTCGCCTCGGACCCGGTGGTGATGGTGTGCGAGGTGCGCGGCGGCCAGGTGAATCCGCCGACGGGCAGCGCCGGGTTCGGCTGCGGTCGCTTCATCATTGATACGGATGCGAACACGGTGTCGTACCGGATCGCGTTCACGGGGATGACCGGTCCGGACACGGCCGCGCACATTCATGGTCCGGCCGACATCGGCGCGAACGCCGGCGTGCAGCACAACCTCGGCACGGGCAATCCGAAGGTCGGGGTGTGGACGTATCCGGAAGCTCTGGAGGGGGACATTCTCGGCGGCAAGATGTACGTGAACATTCATTCCGCGGCGTTTCCCGGAGGGGAGATTCGCGGGCAGATCGTCGACATGGTCGCGAGCCTGAACGGAGCGCAGAACGGCAACGGCACGCCGAGCAGCGGCTGGGGCGCGTTCATGATCGACACCGCGACGAACACGCTCGACTACCACATCGTGATCGAGAGCCTGACGGCGGCGGAGACCGCGGCTCACATTCACGGGTACGTGCCGCACGGCACGAATGCGGGCGTCGCCTTCGGTCTCGGCGTCGGCGCCGTGAAGACGGGTTCGTGGACGTATCCGGAGGCGAACGAGGCGAAGATCCTCGGCGGCCTGACGTACGTGAACGTCCATACGACGGCCTTTCCCGGCGGCGAGATCCGCGGGCAGATCACCAGCCTGGTGAACCCGCTCGATTCGCAGCAGGAGGTGCCGCCGGTCGCGTCGCCCGGTTCCGCGGGATGTGCGTTCCTGTCGATCGACACGGACGCCAACGTGCTCGGGTACGACTTCCGGTACGGCGGCCTGAGCGGCGCGGCGACCGCGTCGCACATTCACGGCTTTGCCGCGCCCGGCGCGAACGCGGGCGTGCTGCACGGCGTCGGCACGGCGAACCCGGCGGTGGGTCAGTGGGCCTTTGCCGCGGCGCAGCAGCCTGATCTGCTGGCGGGTCTGACGTACTACAACGTGCACACGGCGGCGTTCCCGGGCGGGAACGTTCGCGGACAGTTGCGGTTCGACTTCAAGCCGCCCGCGCCGCCCTGCGTCGAGGATCTCGACAACGACGGCACGGTGGGTCCGGGCGACCTCGCGCAGCTTCTCGCGGCGTGGGGCCCGAATCCCGGCCATCCGGCGGACTTCGACAATGACGGCACGGTGGGCCCGGCCGATCTCGCGGTGCTCCTCGCCGCGTGGGGTCCCTGCTGATCGTTCAGGATCAACCTCGATTCGTCCGTCTCGTACGGACCATCCATCCGCGCCCCCGGCCCTCGCCGGGGGCGTTTTCGTCGACGGCGTTCGGGACGGCGTTTGGGACAGTTCCGGGAACTGTCCCAAAGCCGCCCGATTCGTCCATGATCCGCAGCCACGGGCGCGCCAGCGGCGTTCACGGTGACATCGAGGCACTTGGGACAGTTCCGGGAACTGTCCCAAACCGAGTTATCCACATTTGGGACAGTTCCCGGAACTGTCCCGGATGCCGTCCCGGATGCCGGAGGCGGCGTCAGACCGGGCATCGACCCCAGCCCGCCAGCACGATCGACAGGTCCGGCGGACCCGTGGTGCCGTCGCCGTCCAGATCGCCCTCCGGAGTCCCCCACACGCCGAGCAGGGCCGCGATGTCGGCCGCGTCGATCCACCCGTCGCCGGTCAGATCGCCCGGACATCCGCACGTCGAGACGTCGATGACCTCCAGCCCCGCGGCGTCACCGGCGATCAGGATGAGGCCGTCGCGAGCGGCGAGCTCGAGCGCCCGGTCGCCGGTCGAAACCGACCCGATCACCACCGGGCGAGCCGGCTGCGATACATCGACGACATGCACGGCGCCGAACAGGTCTCCGACATAAGCACGACCACCGGAAACCTCGACCGTCCACGAGCGGCCGGGGACGCGCGCCCATCCGATCGTGAACGGCGCGGCCGGATTCGACACGTCCATCACCAGGAGCCCGCTCCACTCGAGGGCGACGTAGGCCAGATCGCCGGACACCGCAATCCCACGGGCCCACACCGGCGTGGGCGTCGTCGTCACGATCACGGGCGCGGTCGGGTCGCTGACATCCACCGTCTGGATGCCGAAGACCGGGTTCACGACGAGCAGCATGCCGCCGACCATCGCGAGATCCTCGGCGAGGTCCAGTCCGCCTGTCGAGACCGAGCCGATGATGATGGGATTCGTCTTGTCCGACACGTCGATGACCTGGAGGAACGACGCGTAGTCGGCGACATACGCCAGGTCGCCGTCGACGACGACCCCGCGGGCGCCGGACGGCGTGTCGACCCAGCCCGTCACGGCGGGATGCGTCGGATCGCGCACATCGACGATCATGAGCCCGTCGCCGCCGACATACGCCAGGTCTCCCGACAACGCGACGCAGTTGCCGCTCCCGACGGCACGCCCGATCATGGCAGGATGCGCCGGGTCGGCGACGTCGACGATCGCCAGGCCGGCGTCGTCGGCGACGTACGCCAGACCGTCGCGCGAAGCGATGCCCTCGGCGCGGTGCGGCGTGCCCGTCGACGCAAGCAGGCACTCGAACGTCGGATCCACGATGTCGATGATCCTCAGCCCGCCCCCGCCGGCGGCGCAGACGTACCGGCCGAGCACCGCGACCTCGCCAATGCCGCCGCCGGTGCCGATGATCCGAGGCGTCGGGCCGGATCCCTCGCGGGCGGCGACGCCCAGACCCGAACTCATGCCGACGACCAGCGTGTCACCCAACTCGGCGACGTGCCCATGCAACGGCACCGTACCGATCAGCGCGGGCCGCGCCGGATCGCCGATGTCGAACACCAGGTTGCCGGCATACAGCCTATCCCGCCCCAGTGACAGCTTGACCGTGTACGAGGCGCCCAGGAAACCCAGGGCGACGGGCGCGGCCGGGTCGGACACATCAAAGATCCTCGCATCGGTGCCCGAGCCGACGTACACGATGTCGTCGCGCACCGCGATCGACACCGGCACCGGGCCGGCGGGTGTCGTCGAGATGCTGACCGGCGACGCGGGATCGCTGACGTCGATGACCTGGAGCCCGCCGTACTGATACACGACATACGCGATCGTGCCGGCGACCTCGACGTCCAAGGCGAACCCGGCGGTCCCGAACGTGGTGAGCAGCACCGGTTCGTCGGGGTTGCGCACGTCGATGATGTGCAGACCGTTCTCCCAGGCCGCGACGTAGGCGATGCCGTCACGGACCGCCATGCCACGAATCGTGCCGACGAGCGCAAGCGCCGACCGCGGCGCGGGCCGGCGCGGATCGGAGACGTCGAAGATCCGCAGTCCGACGGGGTCGCACCCGAACAGCGTCGTCCCGACGAGTTCGATCGTCGTGGGGTTGTACGTGCCGGGGACGGAGCCCACGATCCTCCCCGGCTGATCGAGTTCGACGATCGCCAGGCCCCCGCCGCCGCCGGCGATGATCGCCCGGCTGCCGACGATATCGATCGCGCCGCCGATCGTCGTGGAGACGCCGGCGATCACGAAGGGGTTTGCGGGATCCGACACGTCCATCCGGAAAACCTGCGAGCCGGTGGACAGGTGGGCGACATCGCCTTCGACGAGGATGCCCATGCCGCTGAAGGGGGCGTCCCCGATCACGACGGGTGCCGCCGGCTCGGTGAGATCGACGACGAAGACGCCGTACGCGGCCGCGACGAAGGCCGAAGTCCCCGACACGTCGACGGCACGTTCGGAGCCGGGCAGGTTGATCACCGACAGCACGTCGGGTGCCGCGCGGTCCGCGACGTCGATCACCGTGAGGCCGTTGAAGGCGACGACGACGGCGAGATCGCCCGCGACGGCGACACCGGTGGGATCGGACGGCATCCGGACCTCGCTCGCGAGCACGGGCCGACGCGGGTCGGAGATGTCGACCACCGTCAGGCCGTCGTCGGTCGCGATGAAGGCGTGCGGGCCGTCGATCGCGATGTGATTCGCGCGTGAGGACGTCGGCATCTGGCCGATGACGCGCGGCGTGTCCGGGCGACCGACATCGACGACCAGCATGCCGGCGTCGTCGGCCGCGAGATAGGCCAGCGCATCGCGCACGGTCACGCCGTTCGCCTCTCCCGGCATGCCGGCGACGGCGGCGATGACCGGATGCTCGACATCGCTGATGTCGAGGATCAGGAGCCCGCCGCTGCCGTTGGCGACGTAGACGAGGTGCCCGTCGATCTCCAGATCCATCGCCCGTCCGCCGAGTCCGGCCAGGTACGTGGGCGTGCACGGCGGCGTCGCCGCGGCCGGAACCATCGGTGACGTGAGTGCGATCGTCAGCGTCAGCGCGAGCGTCAGAACAGCGCGTGTCATCGCGAGCCTCCCGGGGGATCGGCGCTCGGCGCGGGCACGTGCCATGTGGGCCATGCGGGCCATGGAGGCCATGGAGGCCATGTCCGGCACCGAGCGGCATCAAGTTGTCGTCAGACGATGGGACGGGCGTTCGCCCGTCGAAGAGATGTGCTTCCTCCAGTATGTCCCGCGACGGGGGCGTGTCAAGCATCGACGCCGGCTTCGAAGGCGACGCGCCACGAACTCGTCTGATGGCGAGACGGTGCGTTACGGGCACGACATCCCCGATCCGCCCGATGCCGCGACTGCCCGCCGCGCACGAGATCGCCGGTGCGGACCGCCGGTTCGGGCGGCCGGTACAATCGGCGCATGACCCCACCCTTTCGACCCGCCGTACTCGTCATCAGGGATGGCTGGGGACGCAATCCCCATCCCGAACACGACGCGTTCAACGCCGTTCACCTCGCCCGGACGCCCGTCGCGGACCGCCTCGAACGCGACTGGCCGACCACCCTCATCCGCACCTGCGGCGAGGATGTCGGCCTGCCCGCCGGCACCATGGGCAATTCCGAGGTCGGACACCAGAACATCGGTGCCGGACGCATCGTGAACCAGGAGATCATGCGCATCACCGCGTCGATCCGCGATGGGTCCTTCTTCGACAACGGCGCGCTCGTCGGCGCCTTCGAACACGCCGCGGCGACCGGCGGGAACGTCCATCTCATCGGCCTCGTCTCCAACGGGCGCGTCCACAGCGACCTCGACCATCTGCTCGCGCTCATCGAACTGGCCGCGCGGCGATCGTGGCCGAGCGATCGCCTCTTCGTCCATGCCTTCGCGGACGGACGCGACACCGGGCCGCGCACGGCCGGGGGATTCATGCGGACCGTCGAGGCGAAGATGCGGGACGTCGGCGTCGGCCGGGTCGCATCGGTGATCGGTCGGTTCTACGCGATGGATCGCGACCACCGCTGGGAGCGCGTCGCGCTCGCCTATGCCGCGCTCACCGGACGGCGCGTCGATCACCCCCGGCTGAACCAGACCGGCGTCGTGGTCGCCAACAGCGCCTCGGCGACGGACGCCATCGAGTCGTACGGCAAGAAGCCGATCGACACCCAGCGGGCCAGCGACGAGTTCATCACGCCGACGCAGATCATCGACCTCGACACCGGCGCGCCGATCGGCCCGATCGACGACGGCGACGCCGTCATCTTCTTCAACTTCCGCGGCGACCGCCCGCGCGAGATCACCAAGGCCTTCATCCTCGACGACGCGGCCTGGAGCACCGTCACCGACGGCGGCTTCAAGCGCGGCCGTCGCCTCGCGAACCTGTATTTCTGCGGCATGACCATGTACGAGTCCGGGTTGCCGCTCAGCGCCGTCGCGTTCGACAAGCCCGCCCGCATGCCGGACATCCTCGGGCAGGTCGTGAGCGACGCCGGACATCGCCAGTTCCGGTGCGCCGAGACGGAGAAGTTCCCGCACGTCACGTTCTTCTTCAACGACTACCGCGAGGAGCCGTTCGCCGGCGAAGAACGCGTCATCGCGCCGTCACCGCGACACGTCACGACCTATGACCTGGCGCCCGAGATGTCGGCCGCGCTCGTGCGCGACGCCGTGCTCGCCCGCCTCGCCGCCGACGACGTCGACGACCTCATCGTCGTGAACTTCGCCAACGGCGACATGGTCGGGCACACCGGCAATCTCCAGTCGACGATCGTCGCGATCGAGACCGTCGACGCCTGCACCGGCGCCATCATCGACGCGGCGCTGGCCCGCGGCGGCGTCGCCGTCGTCACCGCCGATCACGGCAACGCCGAACAGATGTGGAATCCCGAGACGAAGGCGCCGCACACCGCGCACACCGTGTACGACGTGCCGCTCAGCATCATCGGGAACGGGCTCGAAGGACGCGCCCTCCGCGACGGCGGACGACTCGCCGACCTCGCGCCGACCCTGCTCGAACTGCTTGGCGCACCGATTCCCGCGGCGATGACCGGACGATCACTGCTCGCGTGATGACGACGACGCGCCGTCCGTCGACGCGACCTCGACGGACTCGGTGTCCCGTGCGTCATCAACCGGCGTCGCGACGACGGCCCGCGCCACGGCCGCCCGCTCGGCCGCGGCCGCCCGCGCGATGAGCGCTCCGATCCGGACGCGACGGTACTCCGGGTCGGCGACGATCGGCGGCGGCAGCGATGCCGCGACCCGGAAGGACGGCGACCGCAGGACCGGATCGTGGTGCGTCGACGGCGGCGGATCCGTGACGCGGAGGGTCAGGTC
>JAGQOI010000155.1 GCA_020427625.1 Phycisphaerales bacterium
TGGCACCGGCTGACGTTCGACCCGAGCGGCCGCCGGCGCGTCCTGCGGCGACGACCGAACGGCGACTGCACGTTCCTCGGCCCGAGCGGCTGCGTGCTCGACGAGGAGACCCGCCCGCTCGTCTGCCGCCTGTATCCCCACGCCTACACCGAGCGCGGGCTCGACGGCGAGTCCGACCACTACTGCCCGACCGAACGCCTCCGGTCGCCGGACGATCCGAACGCGACCATGCTCACGATCCTCCGCATGGAACCCGAGGCCGCCCGACGCTGGCACCGGATGCTCTACGCCGAGCTTCACGCCGACGGAGAACTGTCATCATGCACATCGGCCTGACCTTCGATCTGCGCGAGGACTACCTCGCCCTCGGCTGGTCCGAGCAGGCGGTCGCCGAGTTCGATCGCGCCGACACCATCGACGCCCTCGAAGGCGCCCTGCGCGCGCTCGGGCACGAGGTCGATCGCATCGGCAACGTTCATGCCCTCATGGCTCGACTCGTCCGGGGCGACCGCTGGTCGCTCGTCTTCAACATCGCCGAGAGCCACGGCGGCGTGGGCCGCGAATCGCTCATTCCCGCGCTGCTCGACGCCCATGGCGTTCCGTACACCTTCGCCGACCCGCTCGTCTGCGCGATGACCCTCGACAAGGCGGTCGCCAAGCGGATCCTCCGCGACCTCGGCCTGCCGACGCCCGACTTCGCCGTCGTCGCCGATGCCGCGGACGTCGAGACGGTCGACCTGCCCTTCCCCGTGTTCGTGAAGCCGATCCGCGAGGGATCGAGCATGGGCATCGGTCCGGACTCGATCGTGCACGATGCCGACGCCCTCGCCGAGGTCTGCCGCGCCCTCATCGCCGAATTCGACCAGCCCGCGCTCGTCGAGACCTATCTGCCCGGCGCCGAAGTCACCGTCGGCATCGTCGGCACGGGCGCCGATGCCGAGGTGGTCGGCGTCCTCAAGGTCACGCTGCTGCCGGGCGCGACCACCGGCGTGTACGGGTACGCGACGAAGGAATCGTGCGAGACGCTCGTGCACTACGAACTCGCGACCGGGCGGCTCGGGCGCGAGGCGTCGCGCCTCGCCCTGCGGGTCTACCGCGCCTTCGGCTGTCGCGACGCCGGACGCGTCGATCTTCGCGCCGACCGCGCGGGTCGACTCCAGGTCATCGAGGTGAATCCGCTCGCCGGACTCCATCCGTCCCACTCGGATCTGCCGATTATCTGTACCCTTGCCGGGGTGTCCTACGAAACGCTCATCGATCGCATCGTCACCAGCGCCGCCCGACGCGCCGGAGCCGAGGTCGCCGCGTGCGCGTCCTGATCGTCCACGACGATCCCGGCGCCACGCCGCGCACGGACGATCTGGACGTGCTCGACCAGGCGCGTCACGTGATGGACGCGCTCGTCGGGCTCGGGCACGAGGCGACGATCGCGCCGGTGGGGCTCGACCTGGCGCGGGCCGCGGAGACGATCCGCAGCGCATCGCCGGACGTCGTGTTCAACCTCGTGGAGTCGCTCGGCGGGCACGGCCGTCTCATTCACGTCATCCCCGGCCTGCTCGATGCGCTGCGGGTGCCGTACACGGGCTGTCCCGCGGAGGCGATCTTCCAGACGTCGAACAAGCTCGTCGCGAAGCGGATCCTCGCCGCCCACGGCGTCGACACGCCCCGCTGGCGCGACGAGGCCGACCTGAAGGACGGGCACGATCTCGTCGAGCCCCGGGTCATCGTGAAGTCGGTGTGGGAACACGCGTCGATCGGTCTGGACGTCGACTCGGTGATCCCCGGCGGTGCCGCGTGGTCGTTGCGGGCGACGCTGGAGGAGCGTCGCGCGTCGCTGGGCGGCGCGGGCTTCATCGAGTCGTACATCGACGGTCGCGAGTTCAACATCGCCCTGCTGGCGGGGCCGGACGGGCCGCAGGTGCTGCCGATCCCGGAGATCGTCTTCGAGGGCGTCGCGCCGGGCGAACCTCGGGTGGTCGGATACCGGGCGAAGTGGGACCCGTCGTCGTTCGAGTATCAGCACACGCCGCGACGGTTCGTGAGCGAGTCGTCGGAGGCGCCGCTGCTCGCGCGTCTGCGCACGGTCGCCCGTCGCTGCTGGTCGATCTTTCATCTCCGAGGCTGGGCGCGGGTCGACGTCCGGGTCGACGCCGACGGCCGCGTCTGGGTGCTGGAGGTGAACACGAATCCGTGTCTCTCGCCCGACGCCGGGTTCGTGGCGGCGGCATCGGAGGCCGGGCTCGAAGCGGCCGCGGTCATGACGCGCCTCCTCGTCGCGTCGGGGACGTTCTGACATGCTGCGGATTCGCCAGATCAACGACGTGTCGCTCCCGGCCAACGCCCGCGAGATCGCGAAGGTCCAGGAGATCCTCCGCGATCGGTTCCCGGCGATCCGGCCCTCGGACGTCGACACGCTGCCCGAGAAGCTGAGCAACCCGCTCGCGTCGCGCCTGCGCACCGTCCTGCTCGTCGCCGACGATCTGCGCGGGACCATGCACGGCTTCGCCGTCGTGTCGCACGCATCCGACGTCGGGCTCTGCGTGCTCGACTTCGTCGCGACGACGCGAGGCAATCCGACGCGCGGCGTCGGCGGCGCGCTGTACGCCCGGGTCCGCGATCTGGCCCGCGAACTCGGCGGGAGCGGCCTGTTCTTCGAGTGCCTGCCGGACGACCCGGCCGCGTGCACGGACCCGACCCACGCCAGGGAGAATGCCGCCCGGCTGCGGTTCTACGAGCGCTTCGGCGCGCGTCCGATCATCGGCACTGCGTACGAGATGCCGCTGTCGCCGGGCGATCTCGACATGCCGCACCTCGTCTACGACCCGGTCGGGCGCGAGACGCCGCTCGGACGCGACGAAGCGCGGCGGGTCGTGCGGGCCCTGCTCGAACGCAAGTACGGCGATCTCTGTTCGCCGGCGTACATCGACACGGTCGTGGAGTCCTTCCAGGATGATCCGGTGCGGCTGCGCCCCGCGGGCAAGCGGTCGTCGAAGTCGGCGCCGCTGACCGTCGAACCGAGCGGCGAGGGTCTCGTCGCGCTCGTCGTCAACGACCGGCATGACATCCATCACGTGCGCGAGCGCGGCTACGTCGAGTCGCCGGTGCGCATCGCCTCGATCCTGACCGGCCTGGAGCCGACCGGCCTGTTCTGGAAGACCGAGCCGCGGGAGTACCCGGAATCGCACATCCGCGCCGTCCATGACGACGCCCTCGTCGACTACCTGAAGCGGGCGTGCGCCGAGGTCCCGGAAGGCAAGTCCGTCTATCCGTACGTGTTTCCGATCCGCAACCAGACGCGCCCGCCGAAGGACCGCGCCTACGCGGCCGGGTACTACTGCATCGACACCTTCACGCCGCTGAACCAGAACGCCTACAAGGCGGCGCGCCGCGCCGTCGCGTGCACGCTCACCGCCGCCGACATCGTCCGCGACGGTCAGCGCTTCGCCTACGCCCTCGTGCGTCCGCCGGGACACCATGCCGAGTCGCGGGTCTTCGGCGGCTTCTGCTACTTCTGCAATGCCGCGATCGGCGCTCATCGACTGGCCGCCCACGGACGGGTGGCGATCCTCGACATCGACTATCACCACGGCAACGGCATGCAGGACATCTTCTACGACCGCGCCGACGTGCTCACGGTGTCGATACACGGACATCCGTCCTTCGCGTACCCGTTCTTCACCGGCTTCGAGGAGGAGATCGGCGAAGGCGCCGGCGCGGGGTTCAACCTCAATCTTCCGCTGCCGGAGTCCGTGAACGGCGCGGCCTACACGAAGGCGCTCGGGAAGGCGTTCGAGCGGATCCGCGCGTTCGAGCCGCGCTTCCTCGTCGTCGCCCTCGGATTCGACACGGCCAAGGGCGATCCGACGGGAACGTGGACGCTCACGCCGAGCGACTTCGAGGCGAACGGCCGCCTCATCGCCGGTCTCGGTCTGCCGACGCTCGTGGTGCAGGAAGGCGGCTACCGCACGACGGTGCTCGCGACCTGCGCGCGAGCCTTCTTCACCGGACTCGCGGGGAGAACCGCATGAACATGGTCGTCCCGATGCTTCGTTCCGAGGTCCGTGCCGCCGATGTCGACGACGTCCGTCGCCTCGTCACCGCGACGGGCGTGTTCCGCGCGGACGAGGTCGACATCGCCGTCGAACTCGCGCAGGATGCCGCCCATCGCGGACCGGCGAGCGACTACCGGTTCTTCTTCGTGGACGGCGCCGCCGGCGCGATCGGGTATTCGTGCTATGGTCGCATCGGGTGCACGCTGGGCAGCTACGACCTGTACTGGATCGTCGTCGATCCCGCGCATCACGGGCAGGGCATCGGGCGGCGCCTGCTCCGGGCGACGGAGACCGCCATCGCCGAACTCGGCGGACGCCGCATCTACGTCGAGACGTCATCGCTGCCCGGCTACGAGGCAGCCCGCCGGTTCTACGTCACCGCCGGGTACGACCTCATCGCCCGTCTGCCCGAGTTCTATGCCCCGGGCGACGACAAGTGCATCTATTGCCGGACCGTGTCGCCGCTCAACCGGTGACGCGGTGGATCCCGGTCGCGCGGATGACGAGCACGTCCGGCGACGGGCGCGCCCCGACGGTGCCGACGACGATCACCTCGTCGAGCGGTGCCAGGCCCATCTCGCGCAGGTCGACCGCATACGGCGCCCCGAGCCCGTCGACGACCTGGATCGTCGCCGTCTTCGCCATGAGCGATTCGCGAGGCTCGCAGCAGTAGTCCCACGGGCGCGGGCAGGTGTCGCCCTCGATCTCGCCGCAATGCGGCATCGAGAGGTCGGCGATGATGAACACCGCGGCGTCCGCGCTCATCGGCTCGCGATGGCCGCCGATCCGGCCGCGCATCACGATCGTGTCGCCCTCCTTCGCCGTCCGCTTGACGTCCTCGACGCCGGCGGCGGGATCCGTGGGCGACGACGCGAGCATGAACGTCGGCTCGGCGGCCGCGGTGGTGGTCTGTGTCGGCGTCGCCTCCCTGGTGCACCCGGTCACGAGGGGCAGGGCGAGCAGCATCGCGGCGTGGATCATTCGAATGCGCATGGTCGGAACTCCTGGAATCACGGCGCGAAGCGCCTGGGTTGGAATCACGGCGCGTGCAAGCGCCGCGGTCGGACTCACGGCGCGCGAAGCGCCTCGGTGAGGGGAAGACGAAGACAGCGAATGGCGGGCGGCACGGCGCCGACGACGCCGACGATCAGCCCGGCCGCGAGACCGGCCAGCACCACCGGACCGTCGACGGTGAGCACGAACGCGCCCATCGAGATCCGGACCGCCAGCCCGTCGAGCAGCACCAGGCCGGCGACGCCGCCGATCACGGATCCCGCGGCGGCCATGATGAGCGACTCCTCGAGCAGACTGACCACGATCGCGGGACGACCGAAACCCAGGCACTGGAGCACGCCGATCTCGCGCACCCGTGCGGCGAACGCGGCGTACATCGTGTTCAATCCGCCGAGCACCCCGCCCAGCGCGATGAGCACCGCCGTCACCAGCACCATCGCGCGGATCGGGCCGTAGAACGCGGCGATCGAACGATAATACGCTCGCTCGCTCATCGCGGTGAGCTCGAGATCGAGCCGGCTCTTGGCGAACATGTCGACGTCGGCGAACGTCGCCCGGTCCAGCGACATGATGACGCACGACAACGACTGCTCCCGCTTGCTGGCGATCTGGAGATCGCTCAGCGGCATCCAGATCTCGGCATCCATCACGGTGCCCGGCGCCTGGAACCGACCGACGATCGTCCAGTCCCGACGATCGAGGTACAGCGTGCGCCCGACGTCCAGGCGCTCCGCCGGGACGCCGAGACGCGTCGCGGCGAGACGGCCGACGATGATCTCGTCGTGGCCGGAGCGCGGCAGGCGACCGTCGATGATCTCCACCTCCGGGTGCACGAGGAACGCCGCGTCACGCACGCCGCGAAGAACCGCGGGCAGATCCGTCGTCGACTGCGCGTCCTCGCGCAGCGGCAGGGCGATGTGGATCTCCGGCGAGACGAACGTGACGCCCGCCCGCGTGAGCAGGCCCGGCACGGACGCGGCGACGATCGATGCGACCGAAGCGTCGATCTGCGAGCGTTCGAGCGACTCCTCGCTGCCGGCGCCGAGGAGCATGACGTTGTCGTGCAGACCGTCGTCGGCGGCGAGCGTGCGCTGCATGCCCTGCATGAAGCCGCCCGCGGCGAGGACGAGCAGCACGA
The DNA here is from genome assembly GCA_020427625.1 of Phycisphaerales bacterium. GTDB lineage: Bacteria > Planctomycetota > Phycisphaerae > Phycisphaerales > SM1A02 > JAGQOI01. The sequence goes on from JAGQOI010000155.1 coordinate 6,205, forward strand.
CGAGCGAGGCGCCCACCAGTGATGCCGCGAGTCGCACCGGACTTCGTCCGAGGTTGCGGACGGCGTAGTCGAACGGGATGTGTCGGAATCGTGTCATCAGGCGGCTCGGAAGCAGGAGGCGATGTGTCGGCGGGAGGCCTGGACGGCGGGCACGAGTCCGGCCGCGGCACCGAGCGCGGCGCAGATGCCGAGCCCGGTCACGAGCAGGGTCGGCGACGCGACGACGGGGATGCTCAGGCCCTCGACGGAGAGGGCGAAGCTGCCGATGCGGGCGACGACGAGCGCCGTCGCGCCGCCGATGACGCCGCCGACGAGCGCGAGGAGCACGGCTTCGGCGACGATGAGCCGCGCGATCAGGCCGCCGCGATACCCGATCGTCTGGAGCACGGCGTGTTCGGCGATCCGTCCCTGCACGCTGAGCACGATCGCGTTGCCGACGAGGGCGAGGATGGCGACGAGACAGCCGAGTCCGAGCCATCGCGCGAA
>JAGQOI010000156.1 GCA_020427625.1 Phycisphaerales bacterium
CGGCGAAACGTACGGATCCGTCACCATGCCCGTCGACCTCGGCAGCGTCGGCGGAAGTTACATCGGCAACCCGGCCGCACGAGGCGGCGGCGCCATCCGACTCACCGTCGGCGGCACCATCGTCGTCGACGGCACCATCACCGCCGACGGCACGACCGTCAGCAACGGCGGCGCGGGCGCCGGCGGAAGCATCTGGATCGATGCCGCGTCGCTCGTCGGCAGCGGCACCGTCCGCGCCAACGGCGCGAACGCCGTCAACGGCGCCTGGGGCGGCGGCGGCGGCGGACGCATCGCGGTGTACGCCGACACGTCCGTCTACACCGGCGACCTCACCACCTGCGGCGGCAACGGCGCGCGCGGCGGCGCGGGCACGATCTTCTTCGACCTCGACGGCGCCCGCACCGTCATCGTCGACAACTGCGGCAACGTCGGCGAGAACACCGAGTTCAGCGGCGATGTCACCCTCGATGCCGATCTCATCGTCCGCAACGGCGGACGTGTCGGACCCGCCCACGAAGACCCCGGATTCCACCTCACCGTCACCGGCGACGTCGCCGTCGAGCCCGACGGCGCCTTCAACGCCGACGGCCGCGGGCATCCCGGCACCGTCGGACCCGGCGCCGGCGGCGACAGCAGCAGCGGCGCGTGGGGATCCGGCGGCGCCGGACACGGTGGTGCCGGCGGCAACGGCTCCGGCGGCTTCGCGACGCCCGGCGGCGGAACCTACGGATCCGTCACCATGCCCGTCGACCTCGGCAGCGGCGGCGGAAGCTTCGTCGGCAATCCGGCCGGGCGAGGCGGCGGCGCCATCCGACTCTCCGTCGGCGGAACCCTCGTCGTCGACGGCCTCGTCTCCGCCGACGGAACCGTCATCAGCAACGGCGGCGCGGGCGCCGGCGGAAGCATCTGGATCGATGCCGCGTCGCTCGTCGGCCGCGGCACCGTCCGCGCCAACGGCGCGAACGCCGTCAACGGCGCCTGGGGCGGCGGCGGCGGCGGACGCATCGCCGTGTACGCGGACACGTCCGCCTACGCCGGAGAGATCACGACCTGCGGCGGCAACGGCGCGCGCGGCGGCGCGGGCACCGTCTACGAAGACGGCGGCGGCATCCGAACCGTCATCATCGACAACTGCGGCAACAACGGCGAAGCGACCGAGTTCAGCGGCGACGTCACGTTCGATGCCGACCTCATCGTCCGCAACGCCGGACTCCTCGGACACGCGCACGGCGACGAAGCCGGCCTGCGACTCACCGTCACCGGGGACGCGATCGTCATGCCGACCGGCGCCATCGCCGCCGACGGGCGCGGCTACGGGCCCGGCGAAGGACCGGGCGCCGGCGGAGACAGCAACAGCGGCTGCTGCGGTGCCGCGGGAGGCGGATACGGCGGCGCCGGCGGCGACACCCAGATTGCGACGGGCGGACCGAGCTACGGCTCCGCGCCGAACCCGACCCACCTCGGCAGCGGCAGCGGCGCGTTCATGTCGAACCCCGGCTCGCCCGGCGGCGGACGGATCGGGCTCGATGTGCTCGGCACGCTCACCGTCGACGGCCGCGTGTCCGCGCACGGCAGCGGCATCGCGAGTTCCGGCGGATCCGGCGGCAGCGTGCGGGTCCGCGCCGGCGGCGTGAACGGCGCCGGCGTCATCGCCGCCGACGGCGGCAACGGGCAGAACACCGCCTGGGGCGGCGGCGGCGGTGGACGCGTCGTCGTCCAGACCTGCGCGTTCACGATGAAACCCGAACAGATCCACGCCTTCGGCGGCACCGGATTCGGCGGCGGCGGCGAGGACGGCACGGCGCTCCTCCTCTCCGGCACGGTCGAGTTCACGACGCACCCGGTCGACGAGATCGCCGACGACGGCGACACCGTCACCTTCACCGTCGTCGCGACCGGCGACGGTGACTTGTCCTTCCAGTGGTTCCGGGACGGCATCGCCCTCGTCGACGACGATCGCATCAGCGGCGCCACGACCGACACGCTCGTCATCACCGACGTCGAATGCCCGGACTCCGGCGAGATCGTCGCCATCGTGAACGACGACTGCGGCTTCGGACTCAGCGAGTCCGCCACCCTCTCCGTCCCGCGCCTCGCCGACTTCAACGGCGACTGCGTCGTCGACGCGGCCGACCTCGCGACCCTGCTCGGGTCCTGGGGACCGTGTCCCGACGAAGGACCGTGCCCCGCCGATCTGAACGGCGACGGACAGGTCGATCCGATCGATCTCGGCACGCTGCTCAGCGTCTGGGGGTGAGGCGTCGGAGTGAGGGCGACACGGCGCGCGGATGCGCGGCCGCGCGCGGCGATACCATGGGGACCGTGACGGCCGCCCGCTCCCGGTCCCCATGAGCGCGATCATGCTCGCCCGACTCGTCCAGATTCCGTTCATCCTGCTCGCGATCTACACGATCACACTCGTGCTCGCGTGGCTCATTCCGGGCAATCCGCTCGAAGCGCCGGAGGGTCGGCGCCCGCGTCCGGAGGTGATGCAGGCGATGCTCGCGCAGTATCGTCTCGACGATCCGTGGGCGTTCTACTGGGACTATCTCGGCAAGGCGACCGGCGTGTCGTGGGTCCTCGGCGAGGCGGACCGCCCGCTCGATCTCGGGCCGAGTCTTCAGCACGAGAACTGGACGGTGAACGAGATCCTCGCCTCGGGTCTGCCCGTGTCGATGACGCTCGGCCTGGCCGCGATCCTGCTCGCGTGCGTGATCGGCATCACCGCGGGCGTGATCGGCGGCACGCGTCCCGGCGGACTCGCGGACGCCGGCACGCTGCTCGTCGCGCTCGTCGGCATCAGTCTGCCGACGTTCGTGATCGGCGCGCTGCTGCTCGTGACGTTCGCGTTGTGGCTCGGATGGTTTCCCGTCGCCGGGTGGGGGACGGCACGCCATCTCGTGCTGCCGGCGGTGACGTTGTCGCTGCCGTTCGCCGCCTACATCGCGCGGCTCACGCGCTACGGCATGATCGAGACGATGGGCGAGGACTACATCCGCACCGCGCGGGCGAAGGGCGTGCCCGAACTCCGCGTCGCGATGAAGCACGCCCTGAAGAACGCGTTCCTGCCGGTGTTGAGTTATCTCGGCCCGGCGACGGCCGCGGCGATGACGGGCAGCTTCGTCGTCGAGAAGGTCTTCGCGATCCCCGGGCTCGGCACGCACTTCGTGAACGCCGTGCTGTCGAAGGACCTCACGCTCATCATGGGCGTCGTGCTGGTGTACTCGACGCTGCTCGTCGCCCTGAACCTCGCGGTCGACGTGTTGTACCGCTGGGTGGATCCGCGCGTCGCGAGTTGAGGGGCACGGCATGGATGCGACACACCATCGCCGACACCGGCTCGAGGACATCGTGGAGCGTCACCGCCAGCACCTCCTGAGCCGCGACTGGTATGTCAATCCCCCGTGGATCGCCGACTCCGCGTCCACGACGCTGGATCTGGCGCTCATCACGCTGTTCCGCGAGCGCGAACTCCCGTCGTGGTCGACGCTGCCCGTCGTCCCGACGGACGTGTTCGTCTGGTCGTCCGCACCCGCGATCGATCGCGCGACGACCCGCGTCGGTGGACTGCCGTACTGGC
>JAGQOI010000157.1 GCA_020427625.1 Phycisphaerales bacterium
CAGAAGAAGCTGAGCATCGTCGCCGGCACGCAGCGTCGGCACGAGGCGTGCTATCTCGCCGCGATGGAGCGGATCCGCGACGGCGCGATCGGCGACCTCACCGGCGCGAGCTGCTACTGGAACATGGGCGGGCTCTGGCATCGCGACCAGGCGTCGGACTGGTCGGACATGGAGTGGCAGCTCCGCAACTGGCTGTACTTCACCTGGCTCTCCGGCGACCACATCGTCGAGCAGCACGTGCACAACCTCGACGTCGTCAACTGGGCCTTCGGCGGCACGCCGGTGAAGGCCTACGGCCTCGGCGGGCGCCAGGTCCGCACCGAGCCGAAGTATGGTCACATCTTCGACCACTTCGCGATCGAGTACGAGTACGACAACGGTCTCGTGCTGAGCAGCCAGTGTCGTCAGATCGACGGCACGGACGGGCGCGTCGAGGAACGCATCCGCGGCACGAAGGGCACGCTCTACACCCGTCCCGGTTTCGCCCTCATCACCGGCGAGAAGGAGTGGCGGTTCACCGACCCGAATCCGAACCCGTACGTCGTCGAACACAAGGACCTCATCGCGAGCGTCCGCGGCGAGTCGCCGCGCCTCAACGAGGCCCGCACCGTCGCGACGTCGACGCTCACCGCGATCATGGGCCGCACGTCGTGCTACACCGGCAAGCAGATCGAATGGGACGCGATCACGACCGCGTCGATGGATCTCTCGCCGATGGCCTACGAGTTCGGGCCGATGCCCGTGCCGGAGGTCGCGATGCCCGGCCGCACGCCGTTCGTCTGAGTTCCCGTCTCGCCCGTCCCGACGCCGCCCGGCGTGGAGTGATTCCGTATGGATCGTCGTTCGTTCATGTCGGGTTCGATCGCCGGCGCGGCCGCGCTGTCGGGCCTCGCCTCCGCCTCCGCCCAGCCGACCTCACCCATGAAGACTGCGTTCCAGTTGAAGTATGCGCCGCACTTCGGCATGTTCCGTCATCACGCGGGCGACGATCCGCTCGACCAGTTGCGGTTCATCGCGGACGAGGGGTTCACGGCCCTCGAGGACAACGGCATGAAGGGTCGTCCGGTCGATCAGCAGGAGGCGATCGCCCGCGAGATGTCGCGCCTGGGTCTAACGATGGGCGTCTTCGTCGCGCACGCGGACTTCGGCAACGTCACGTTTGCCCGTCCGGTGGCCGAGGTGCGTGACGACCTGGTCCGGCAGATGCGTGAAGCGGTCGAGGTGGCGCAGCGCGTGAACGCGACGTGGTGCACGGTCGTGCCGGGCCGCTACGACCAGCGTCTCGCCTGGGACCTCCAGACCGCGAACGTCATCGACAATCTCCGCGCGTGCGCCGAGGTGTGCGAGCCGTCGGGCCTCGTGATGGTGCTCGAGCCGCTGAATGCGTACCGGGATCATCCGGGCCTCTTCCTGACGAGGATTCCGCAGGCGGCGATGATCTGCCGCGCGGTGGGCAGTCCGTCGTGCCGGATCCTCGACGATCTGTATCACCAGCAGATCACGGAAGGCAACCTGATTCCGAACATCGATGCCGCGTGGGACGAGATCGCGTATTTCCAGATCGGCGACAATCCCGGCCGCAACGAACCGACGACGGGCGAGATCAACTACCGCAACGTGTTCCGGCACATCCACGGCAAGGGCTTCACCGGCATCGTCGGCATGGAGCACGGCAACAGCCGGGGCGGCAAGCCCGGCGAACGCGCCGTGATCGACGCCTATCGCGCGTGTGACTCGTTCTAGGAATTCACCACGGAGGCACGGAGGCACGGAGCAGGGGGCTTGGGATTCGGAATTGTGCATGGGCGCGCGAGATGGGTTCAGCGCCCGCCGGTTGTCGGCGGTGCCCGGACGCGGCGATGTGACATCGCGCACAGGTCACCAAAGCGCGGTTCTTCAAACCCAATCCGCCTCTCCGTGCCTCCGTGCCTCCGTGGTGAATCCCGCGCACGAGATGTGGCGCCGGCGCGCAGGGCGCCGACGCCACGAGGGGTGGGATGGGATGGCCGGGATCAGGGGTTCGTGAGCAGGGCCTCGAGGCGTTCGAGTCGGGCGTTGAGTTCGGCGATCTCGGCGTCCTTTTCGGAGCGGAGTTCGCGGAGCGCTTCGACGACGATGGCGGTCAGGCCGCGCTCGGTGACGTAGAGATAGCCTTCGGCATCGGCGTCGACCCAGCCCGGGAAGACGTCGCGGACCTCCTGGGCGATGAGGCCGGTGCGGCGGCCGGGCAGCGCGAGGCGCTGCCGCACGGCGTCGTCGGTGTACTCGAACGTGTAGCCGTGGATCGCGAGCAGGCGATCGAGCACGCCGGACTCCAGCGGCTCGATGTGACGCTTGAGGCGCCGGTCGGAGAAGGTCGACCACAGGCCGCCGTCGGGCTTCGCGGCATCACCGTTTACGGCGAAGGTGAACGAACCGGGATCGGCGCCGCCGACGCCGACATCGCCGAAGACCCGCATGCCGTTCGCGGGGACGGTGCCGTAGTTCGAGCCGACGGCGAGTCCGCCGTTGTCCTTGACGACGAGCTTCGACGCACTGTCGACCCGCACGCGGAATGCATCCTCGCCGGGCACGCCGCGGACGAGCAGGCGGGCGTCGGCGCTGCCGATGCCGATGGCGACCGGGCCGCTGAAGTCGGCCGTGCCGAGCACCGTGAGCGTGCTCGCGGGATTCGTCGTGCCGATGCCGACGGAGCGCTGGAAGTAGTTCTGGCTGCCGACGGGACCGACGAAGTAGCCGCCGAAGCCCGAGGCGCTGTTCGTCTCGCCGTACACGCCGTAGGTGGTTCCGCTCGTGTTACTCGCGCGGCCGTACACGCCGCGTCCGGAATTGCTGTCGCTCTGACCCTGTACGCCGTAGGCGTTGCCGATGCTGGAGGTCGCCCAACCGAAGAGGCCGCGCCCGGCCGTGCTGTCGCTGCGTCCGCCGACGCCGTCGCGGATGCCGCTCGTCGCCTTCTGCCAGCCGAACACGCCCGCTCCGAAGCCGAGGTTGTCGCCGTGGACCGCATTCGACGACGCGTTGTGCGTGACGTGCAGGCGGTGGGTGGGCGAGGCGGTGTTGATGCCGACGAAGCCGGCGTTGTAGTACGTCGCGCTGCCGTTGAGCTGCCAGTGCGAATCGCCGGGCGTGCCGGGCGGACCCTGGATGCCCTGGATGCCCTGGATGCCCTGCGGACCCTGATCCCCTTGCGGACCCTGATCCCCTTGCGGACCCTGTTCGCCGGGGAGGCCGGGAAGTCCCTGAACACCGGGCGGCCCCTGCTCGCCCTGCGGTCCCGTCGCGCCCTGCGGTCCGGGATCACCCTGCGGCCCGGGATCGCCCTGCGGTCCTTCGGGGCCGGGGTTGCCGCTGAGCGCATACAGCGCGTACGGCGTCGCGAAGACCGGCTGTCGGGGCGTGAGGACGGTGCCGGCGATCTCGATCTCGAGCCACCGTTCGGACCCGTCGAAGATGCCCGGGCCGAAGTCGAGGTCGACGGTGAAGGTCCCGTCGATCCCGAATCCGTCGAAGCCGTTGAGGACCAGCGTCGGTCCCTGCTGCGTTCCCGCGAGCGCGTCGTCGAAGAGACGAAGCGCGAGATCGAGCGGCCCGGCCGCGGGTCCGCTCTCGGACATGAGTCGACCCTGGTAGGTGAAGACCTGATCGGTCGGTCCGCCGGCCGGCGCGGTGGTTGCCGCGCCGATGATCGATGTGGTCACACCGATCATCACGCCGAGTTTCGTCCATCGGTTCATCCGCTTCACGTGTTCGTCTCCTGTGCAGGC
>JAGQOI010000158.1 GCA_020427625.1 Phycisphaerales bacterium
CCTGCGCCTCGTGCCCCGCGCGGGCACGTCGGAGGCGCAGGACTTCGCCTCCGTCGACCTGTACTACGATCGCGCGACGCGTCTGCCGGTCGGCATCGAGACCGCGGCGGCGAAGATCCTCGATCCGTCGGACGAGTCGACCCGCGATCGCACCCGCGTGCGCCTCAGCAACGTCGTGCGCAATCCCGTCCTCGATGCGGAGGCGCTGGCGAAACTCGACGTCGACGAGCCCGATCCACGCGAGTGGCAGGTCGACGTGCGGCCGTGGAGCGGCGGCGGGCGCTGAGGACGCGCGTCGCGTTCGCCGGACGGCGTCAGATCACCCAGTCGTAGCGTTCACAGCCCGCGCCGAGCAGCAAGGGGACCGTCTGGAGTTCGACTTCGACGCTCACGAGCTGCGATTCGAGGGTGTAGACGTTGTACTTCGACAACGCCGGCGAGTAGATGTGCAGCGTGATGAGTTCGCGGTCCTCGAGGTTGTGGACGGCGTGGATGTCCGCGTCCTTCGCGGCACAGATGCACCGCTCCCGCAGACGAACGCTGCCCGCCGGCACGACGTGCCGGTCGTCGGCGAGTTCGTATCGACGCTCCGTCGCGACGCCCTCGATCACCGCGAACGCGCACGCCGAGCCCTCGTGATCGTGGATCGGCGTCGACTGGCCGGGCTTCCAGCAGATGCACACGAGTTCATGCCACGGCGAGCGGCTGATGACGTTGCGCTGGTAGCGCTGATCGCTGAAGACCACGCCGCGACCGAGGTCGGCGCGGGTGAGGTCGAGGTGACCGAGCAAGGCCTCCAGGGCCTCGAGATCGGCCTCCGCGGTCAGACCTTCCAGGTAGTCGACGAGAACTCTGAGCTTGTTCGACACCATGCCATGCACCTCGCAAACGGGTCGCCGGGGATCATCGGGGGCCGTCAGAATGGTAGAGAATCGAACGGGCGGTGTCGCCCGGAAACCGGGATTCGGCCGGGAGAGGGTCGGATTGGGCCGTCACGGGCTCCGGACCTACAGTGTGGGCAGCCGATCCCGGTCGGGCCGGCACCACGATCGCAGGGAGTGCGCCATGCCGTATCCGTCCGCTCGCCGCCGACATGGATCGCGTCACGTCGTCCGGACCGTCATGGTCGCCGTCGCCGCGATCGGCATGGTCGTCGCATCGACGTCGGCGCAGGAGCCGCGCGAACTCGTGCCGTCGCAGGCGCGTCTCGGCGAGGCGGCGAGCACGGCGCTCCAGGCGGCGTGGCTGAGCGACGACGAACGTGCCGCGCTGCGCGTGTTTCACGGCGTCTGGCAGATCGGCGATCTCGACACGCCGGCGCGTCGGGCGGCGGTCGCGCTCGACGCGTGGCAGCTTTCGGACCCGGTGTTCACGAACCCGGAATGTCCCGCGGAACTGGTCGCGGAACGTGATCTTCGTCGCGGCGACTTCGAGAACGCGCTGCGGGTGCTCGGAGGGCGGACGTCGATCCGGGCCGCGCGGCTGCGGGCGGAGGCGCTGGAGAAGCTCGCCCGCTACGACGAGGCGCTGGCGGCGATCCGGGAGCCGATCCGCCTGATGCTGGATCGTCAGTTCACCGAGGCGTCGGATCTCACCGACGGCGTCGAGGCGCTGGTGATCCGGGCGCGGATCGAGGGTCAGCCGGCCCGCGACTACCAGATCATGATGGAACTGCTCGGTCGGGCCCGGAGCCTGGACCGGCTGTACTGGCCGACCGCGCTCGCCGAGGCCCGTCTGCTCGACGAGAAGGAGAAGATCAGCGAGTGCGTCACCGCGCTGCACGACGTGCTCGCGTTGAACCCGCGGTGCAGCGAAGCCTGGCTCATGCTGGGGCGGATCGCGACGCAGACGTTCGACTTCGATTCCGCCCGTCGCGCGGCCGGCACGTTGCGGGTCATGCGTCCGAGCCACCCGCTCGCCGACGTGCTCGAGGCCGAGATCGCGCTGGTCCAGGACGATCCCGACCTCGCGACGGCGCTGCTGGAGCCGGTCGTCGCCGCGATGCCCCGCCTGCCCGAGGTGCACGCCCTGCTCGCCGCCGCCGCGGCGCTGCGGTACGACGACGACGCGATGCGGGCCGCGCTGGCGCGCTTCGAGGCGATCCTGCCGGGCAGTCCGCTCGCGTATGCGACGGTCGGACGTCACCTGTCGTTCGCGCGTCAGTACGAGGCGGCGGCGGAGATGCTGGAGGAGGCGATCCGTCGCCAGCCGAACTGGCCGCCGCCTCGCATCGAACTCGGCCTCATGGAACTCCAGTCCGGTCGCGACGATCGCGCGCTCCAGGCGCTGCGGGCGGTCGCGGAGCTCGACCGTTTCAACGTCCGGGCGGCGAACAGCCTGTTCCTGCTCGAGGAACTCGCGACGTACGAGCGTCTGGAGACCGAGCACTTCATCATCCGGTACCAGCCGGGCGTCGATCGCGTGCTCGTGGACATGATGCCGGAGTCGCTGGAGGCGAGTTACGCGACGGTGACGGGCCGGTTCGAGTTCGAGCCGCCGCAGAAGACGGTCATCGAGGTGCTGCCGGACCACAAGCGCTTCGGCGTGCGGATCACGGGCATGCCGTTCATTCACACGCTCGCGGCGTGCACGGGTCCGGTCATCGCGATGGAGGTGCCCCGCGACGGGCAGTTGCCGCGCCATCTCGGCACGTTCGACTGGCCGCGCGTGCTGCGTCACGAGTTCACGCACACGGTGACGCTGGCGCAGACGAAGAACCGGATTCCGCACTGGCTGACGGAGGCCGCGGCCGTGTCGATGGAACTCGCGCCGCGCGACTACGACACCTGTCGCCTGCTCGCCGACGCGACGTTGCATCACACGTTGTTCGACCTGGACGAGATCAACTGGGCGTTCATCCGGCCGCGCCGTCCGACGGACCGGGCGCAGGCCTACGCGCAGGGTCACTGGATGGTGGAGTTCATGAACGCGCGGTACGGCGACACGGCGATCGTGCGTCTGCTCGCGCAGTATGCCGACGGCGTGCGCGATTCGCATGCGTTCGAATCGGCCCTCGGCGTGACCCGCGAGGCGTTCTACGACGCGTTCCTCGTCTGGGCCCGCGAGGACGTGAAGACCTGGGGACTCGACCCGGACCCGTCGCTCGACGTCCTCACCGACGAGGTGCGCTGGGACGATCCGGACCTCGCCGTCGTCATGGCGGCGTCGGCGCAGGCGCGACTCGACGCCATCGTCGGTCGCATGACGTCCCGCATCGGTGAGCCGACCGGGCCGGTGGATACGGATTTCACCGCCGCGAACTGGCCGGAACTCGTGCGCCCGCCCGTCGAGATCACCGACGCGCGGCTCGCGACCTGGATCGAGGCCCATCCCGATCATCCCGACCTCCGGCGCCTCGAACTCGAACGCATGATCGATCGCGGCGAGACCGACGGCCCGGCCTATCTCGCGGCTCTCGAACGCTATGCGACCCTGCGCCCGGTGGACCCCTACCCGCACCGGCGCCTCGCACTGCACTACCGCGACTCCGCGACGCCGGAAGCCGCGATCCCGCATCTCGAGGAACTCGACGCCCGCGAGCAGAAGACGCCGGTGTTCGCGCTCGAACTCGCGCGCCTGTACCGCGCCACCGGACGCCTCGATCG
>JAGQOI010000159.1 GCA_020427625.1 Phycisphaerales bacterium
CCCATCGCGGTCCCGTCGTCGAGCGCGTTCGCATGGTGCCCATCTTCTCCCGTCGATCCATCTTCTCGCGCGGCGACTCGGGTGTGTCCGGCGCACGGCGCGTCTCTCTCTTCCAAACCATACGCCGGAAACGGCTCGACGTCGGCGGGAGTTGTCGGGATTCGCGGGCGGGCGGTGGAGGATCCGGGCGGGTCCGGAAAAACCGCCGCGATTCGCGGGTCCGCGCGCCCGCGGATCTCGATTCCCGCCCGCGCTGGTCATACACTCTGGGCACCATGCCGACCGACTCGATGCCGCCCGACTCGACGACCCCCGGTCCCGCCCGCCTCGTGCTCGAGGTTCCCGCCCGCCTCGTGCTCGAGGACGGCACGATCCTTCGTGGCGTCGGGTTCGGCGCCGTGTCGCCCGGGCGCTCCGTCACCGGCGAGGTCGTCTTCAACACGGCGATGTGCGGGTACCAGGAGGCGTTGACGGATCCGTCCTATTCGGGCCAGATCCTCACCATGACGGCCTCGATGATGGGGAACTACGGCGTCGTCGGTGCCGACGTCGAGTCGAACCGCCCGCAGGTCTCGGGCTTCGTCATCCGCGAACTGGCCCGACGGTACTCGAACCATCGCGCCGACCAGGGCCTCGACGCCTGGCTGGCCGGGCACGGGATCCTCGGCATCGCCGGGGTCGACACCCGGGCTCTTGTGCGTAAACTCAGGATTGACGGTGCGTTACGTGGCGTCATCAGCACCGAGACCGAACGGTCCGATGCCTCGCTGGTGGAGATGGCCCGCTCGGCGCCGTCGATGGCGGGTCGGAATCTCGCCTGCGCGGCGAGCGTGACCGAGGCCCGGGACTGGACGGAGGACCTCGGGTCCTGGCGAACCGGACCCGGACGAACCCCCGGCGCCCCGGCGCCCCGCGTGCTCGCGCTCGACTGCGGCGGCAAGCACAGCATCTATCGACACCTCGCGGACCTCGGATGCCGCGTCCGGGTCGTGCCCCACGACCTCGATGCCGCGGCGATCCGGGAGGCGGCGCCGGACGGCCTGTTCGTTTCGAACGGTCCCGGCGACCCGGAGGTGGTGGAGCGGACGATCGAGACGCTGCGATCGATCGCGGGCGAGATTCCGACCTTCGGCATCTGTCTCGGTCATCAGTTGCTGGCGTTGGCGCTGGGCGCGACGACGTTCAAGCTCAAGTTCGGGCATCGGGGCGCGAACCAGCCGGTTCGGAACCTCCTGACGGGCACGGTGGAGATCACGAGCCAGAACCACGGGTTCTGCGTGCATCCGGCCTCCCTGGCGGATGCGGGCTGCGAGATCACCCATGTGCACCTGAACGACGACACGCTCGCGGGCTTCCGGCACCTCGAGAAGCCGCTGTTCTGCGTGCAGTACCACCCGGAAGCGTCGCCCGGCCCGCACGATTCGGCCTATCTCTTCGACTGCTTCGTCCGCATGATGCAGACGCGCCGACCCGTGGATGCCGCGACCATGCTCGAGGCCCAGGCCCGCCGGCGTCGCCATCCCGCGGCGGTCTGACGCAACCTCCTGACGGACCGGCACGAACGGTTTCAAAACGCCTCGACCCGGCTTGCACGCGCCAAGCGGCCGAAGTACGCTGGCCCCCTGTTTGGACCGGACTGGGACTTGTTCCACGCCCCGTGGGACGACCGCGTCGCATCGATGGCAACCCAGTGCACATACACGAACGTGATGCGGCCAGACGCCCGGCCGTGCTATGGGAGTTCCTTCATGAAGAATAGTGCGAGACGGTACCTGGGCACCGCGGCGGTCGCCGCCGTGCTCGGTGTCGGAATCGGGACCGACGCGTTCGGGCGCATCCAGGACAGTCCGATCGATCGCGTCGCCGAGGAGCGTGAAGTCCTCCGGCAGCGCGGGCTGGTCGAGTTCGAGGATGCCATGGTGCGCACCCAGCAGATGCTGGACGAGGGGGCGTACGGTGATGCCCTCACCGCCGTCATCACTGCCAAGGTGAAGCTCGACCGCAGTCGGGCGTACCTCTCCGAAGGCGAGTACCAGAGCATGGTCGCCCGGGCCGACGAACTCCGCACCCGCATCAGCGAGGCGCGGATCGAGGAGGAGCAGATCCAGCGCGAGATCGAGCAGCAGGAGGCCGCCATCGCCAAGGAGGACCAGAGGATCGCGCTGAGCCAGCAGCGGGCTCGGCAGATCAACGAGCGCCTGCAGCGCGTCCGGCAGCTCCAGATGGAACTCAAGTACGACGCCTGCCTCCAGGTGATCGACGAGATCCTCTTCATCGACGAGAACAACGCCGCCGCCCTCGTGCTCCGCGACGCGATCCAGGGTGCACTGTCCTACCAGCAGTACTCCAAGACCGAGCGGGCCCGGCAGCTCAGCTACCAGAACGTGTCCATCGAGAACCACGAGGCGCTCATCGCACCGCTCGGGGTCATGGTGTTCCCGGAGGACTGGCCGCAGCGGAGTCTCCGCCGCATGGGCGCCGCCGGCTTCGCCGAGGCGCCGGCCGATCGTCGCGTCGCCCAGATCCTGAGCGAGACGATGATCCCGGTCGACTTCCAGAACCACTCGCTCGAGCAGGTCATGACGTTCGTCGAGAACGTGACCGGCCTGAACGTGTACGCCGACTGGAACGCCCTGGACTTCGCGGGCGTCGATCGCAACGACACCGTGTCGCTGCACCTCAACAACGTGTCCGTCGAGGCCGCCCTGAACCGCGTGCTGGAACAGCTCGCCCAGGACAGCAGCGCCCCGCCGAAGTTCGCGATCGAGGACGGCATCCTCATGATCTCGACGTCGGAAGCCCTCGCGAAGCACACGATGCCCGTCGTGTACGACATCCGCGACCTCCTGTTCGAGGTGCCGTACTTCGACAACGCGCCGAACTTCGACATCGCCCGCTCCGAGTCCGCCGCGCCCGTCAGCGGCTTCGGCACCCCGGATCGCGCGACCGTCTTCGATGATCCGGTCGAGGCCCGTCGTCGTCCGAGCCGCAACGAACTCGTGGGCCAGATCGTCGACGTCATCCAGGAGACGACCGGCAACTGGCGCGACCTCAACAGCGGCACCGGCACGATCCAGGAACTCAACGGCAACCTCATCATCACGCAGACGCCGGCGATGCACCGTCAGATCGACGGCCTCCTCAGCCAGCTCCGCGAGATCCGGGCGATCCAGGTCAACGTCGAAGGACGCTTCCTCGCCGTGAGCTCGAACTGGTTCGAGCAGATCGGCGTCGACCTCGACGTCTACTTCAACACGAACAACACCGTCCGCCAGCAGCAGCTCGCGGCCGACCCGCTGTCGCACCTCAGCGACCTCTTCGACAACTCCGACACCGGTCGCGGCCGCCTCGTCGACCCGTTCTTCTTCGGCAACGTCGTCGATGCCCAGGGCAACCCCGTCGCCAGCCGCATTCCGTTCGGCAACGCGATCGGCCTGCCCGATCCCGCCGGCGACACGAACGGCGACGGCTTCACCGACCTCCTCTACACGGTCGGTCCCGTCGGCGCGCCCATCCGGGCGACCCAGGGCTTCGCGCCCATCGGCTTCTCGCAGAACTCGTTCAACACGAGCGACGGCGGCCTCGTCGGCAAGCTCGCGGACTTCGATACGGCGAGCTTCGCCGGCATCGCGGCCGCGGCGTCGCCCGCGCTCGCCTTCGGCGTCCAGTTCCTCGACGACGTGCAGGTCGACCTCATGATCGAGGCGACCCAGGCCGACCGCCGGTCGGTCATCCTCACCGCGCCGCGCCTGACCCTGTTCAACGGTCAGCGGGCGTGGGTCGCCGTCGCCCGACGCCAGACCTACATCTCGAACCTCACGCCCGTCACCGGCGACAACTCCGGCGCCTTCCAGCCGCAGACCGACGTCGTCAACGACGGCTTCGTGCTCGACGTCGAGGTCGTCGTGTCCGCCGATCGACGCTACGTCACGATGAACGTCATCGCCGAACAGTCCGAGATCCTCGCGATCGAAACGAAGGGACCCTTCGGCGGCGCGGCCGGCGGCGGCGCCTTCGGCGGTGCGAGCAACAGCTTCGAGGGCTTCCTCGAAGCGCCCGAGACCCAGGTCTCGCTCGTCTACACCACCGTCTCCGTCCCCGACAAGGGCACCGTGCTCCTCGGCGGCCAGCGCAAGGTCGAAGAGATCGAGGTCGAGTCCGGCGTGCCGATCCTGTCCAAGATCCCGATCATCAACCGCTTCTTCACGAACCGCGCGACTGCGAAGACCGAAGAGACGCTGCTCATCCTCATCCGGCCGGAGATCATCATCCAGCAGGAACTCGAGGACCAGCTCTTCCCCGGCCTCTCCGATCGACTCGGCAACGGCACCTCGTACCTGCCGTAACCGACGCGACGACCGACCTCCGGTCGACCATCTCACGCATTCCCGCACGCGACGGCCGCTCCGGCCGTCGCGTGTTCTTGCGCGCGCCCGCCGAACGCCCGCGTCGCGCGCCGGCGCGTCCACCGCACCGCGCGTCGACCGGCCGATCCGGTAGGGACGATCCGTCGCGCGCGATCGGCCCGCGCCCGACCCGCCGCCGGCGCTCGCCCGTCGCCGGTCGACGCGGCATGTCGTCGCGCGTCGTCGTCGACCGTGCCGATCCGGTCGGGGCGTGGCGCGGTCCGGGGATGGGCGGGCGGCTC
>JAGQOI010000160.1 GCA_020427625.1 Phycisphaerales bacterium
ACGCCGAGGGCCGGCGCGGCATCGAGCAGCGAGCGCAGCAGCGCGCCGAGACCGGCCGGCGCGGCCGGGGCGCGGGCGACGCGCACGCGAATGCCGGGCGACTGCGGACGGGTCGGCGGGCCGCTCGGGTCGAGGGCGGCGGCGGCGACGAGATCGCCGTGGGGATCGACGGCGACGAGCAGGGCGAGCGGCGTCGGGCCGGCGGTCGGGAGTCCGAGCCGCTCGATGGCCGCCGCGTCATCGGGTCGGGCGGAGCGCACCTGCCACGGGATGGTCACGGGGATCAGCCCTCCGAGCCGGCGACGCGTTCGATTTCCTCGGTCGCGGTGACGCCCTGGGCGACGAGTTGTCCGCCGAATTCCGCGAGGGTCGTGAAGAGTCCCTGGTTGAGGACTTCGCGGATCTTGGTGATGGTCGGTTCGCGGAGGATGATGTCGCGCAGCGAGTCGTTGACTTCGAGCAGTTCGAAGAGCGCGCGTCGTCCGATGTAGCCCGTGCCGAAGCAGCGTTTGCATCCGGCGGGCACGTAGATCTGGCGGACGCCTTCGAGGCTCTTGCCCATGCGGAGCGTCTGGGCCGGCGTCGGGACGACGGGTCGCTTGCAGGTGTCGCAGAGGACGCGAACGAGGCGCTGGGCGAGGATGAGGTTGAGACCGGTCGCGACGAGGTAGGGTTCGACGCCGAGGTCGAGCAGGCGGAAGATCGCGCCGATGGAGTCCTTGGAGTGGACGGTCGAGTACACGAGGTGACCGGTCATGGACGCCTGCATCGCGACCTTGGCGGTCTCGACGTCGCGGATCTCGCCGACGAAGATCACGTCGGGGTCCTGTCGGAGCACGGAGCGGAGGATGCTGCCGAACGAGTTGCCCTGCTTGTGGTCGATGGGGATCTGCGTGCAGCCTTCGAGGTAGTACTCGACGGGATCCTCGATGGTGATGGCATTGCGGAGTTCGACGTCGATCTCGCGCAGGCAGGAGTACAGCGTCGTCGTCTTGCCGGAACCGGTCGGGCCGCAGGCGAGCAGCAGGCCCGCGTCCTTCGTCGCGACCGTGCGCAGCTTCTCGTACATCCACGGGATGAGTCCGAGTTCGTGCAGGCGGCTCGGCGCGTTCGCGGAGTCGAGCACGCGGATGACGAGCTTCTGTCCGTGCATCGACGGCGTGAGGCTCACGCGATAGTCGACGCGACGACCCTTCACGCTGACGGAGAAGTGCCCGTCCTGCACCGTGCTCTTCTGGCTCGTGTCGATCTGGCACAGGATCTTCACGACGCCGAGGATGCGCTTGAACAGCGCCATCGACAGTTCCACGGCCGACAGCATGTAGCCGTCGACGCGCAGTCGGATCGATGCGTCGCTGATGCGGGGCTCGATGTGCAGGTCCGTCGCCCGCGAGCGGAAGCACGCGAGCAGCAGCAGGCGGAACACGCGGATCCCCTCGCCGGTGTCGTCGTCGCTGCCGGTGTCGAGCCCGTCCGCCTCGGCCTGGTGGATCGTCACGCCGCGCGAGTCGACGAGCGAGATGTCGCGGTCCGTGAACGACTTGTCGATCCCGGCGTCGATGATCGCCTTGAGCTTCTTCTCGTAGTCCGTCTGGACGTTGGCGAGATCGGTGTTGAGATCGATGTCGAGCGTCGCCTGCCGGTGGAGCGGATCCTCCAGCAGCGGCGCGAGATCGTTCATGCCGTAGTCCGGCGTCGACTTCGGACGCACCCGGGTCGCCGCCTCGGGATCGATGAACGCGATCTCGATGTTGCCGATGCGCACGACGTCGCCGTTGTCCAGCGATTCGGTCTTCACCCGCTCCTCGTTGAGCTTCGTGCCGTTGCGCGACCCGAGGTCCCGGATGCGGAAGCCGTCGTCCCAGGGCTCGATCACGCAGTGATGGCGGCTCGCCCGATCGTCCGTGATCACCAGCGTGTTGTCGCTCTGGCGACCGATCGAGATCGGCGACGTCCCCAGCTTCAGCCGCTTCTTGCC
Source organism: Phycisphaerales bacterium (assembly GCA_020427625.1). Classification (GTDB taxonomy): domain Bacteria; phylum Planctomycetota; class Phycisphaerae; order Phycisphaerales; family SM1A02; genus JAGQOI01. The sequence continues at coordinate 1,979 of JAGQOI010000160.1, forward strand.
GGAGGAGGTCTTCACTTCGAGGTAGGGCATGAGCGCAGTCGTCCCCCTTCATGCACTCGGCCGGGCGCCCGAAGTGCGGGTCCCCGAGAGTGTAACATTCCCGACCCACCCGACCAACTCGCGACCCCCGTCCGACCGCCACCCCCGCGAAACCCGCCGACGCCCGATCCGCGCCGGACCGATGCCTGCGCCGCTCGATCCGGGAGCCGTCGACCCCTATAGTCGCCGCGTGCGCGAACGCTACGACGTCATCGTGATCGGCGGCGGCCATGCCGGCGTCGAGGCGGCCTGGGCCGCCGCGTCCGTCCTGCGCCGCGCCGATCCCCCCGGACGTGTCGCCCTCGTCACCATGGACCCGGCCCGCATCGGCACCATGAGCTGCAATCCCGCCGTCGGCGGACTCGCCAAGGGACAGATGGTCCGGGAGATCGACGCCCTCGGCGGACTCATGGGACTCGCCATCGACGCGACCGGCATCATGTTCAAGATGCTCAACACGTCCAAGGGTCCCGCCGTGCGCGGCCCGCGGGCCCAGGCCGACAAGTACGCCTACGCCGCCTGCGTCCAACGACTCCTCGCCCACGCCCCCAACCTCGACGTCATCGCGGGCACCGTCGACGATCTCGTCGTCGAGGACGGTCGCCTCCGCGGCATCATCCTGCCCGCCGGCGCCGGCATTGTGACGGCCGACCCCGACGTGCTCGCCCGCGCCGACGACGTCGCGGGACGACCCGCCTATCCCTCGTCGCCGCCCGTGGCCCTCGGCGCGCCGACCCGTCTCCGCACCGGCGGCGTCGTGCTCACGACCGGCACCTTCATGCGCGCCCTCATGCACACCGGCGAGTCGACCGCGCCGGGCGGACGCGTCGGCGAAGGGGTCGCGACGGGGATCTCCGCGACGCTGCGGCGACTGGGCTTCGAACTCGGGCGCCTCAAGACCGGCACGCCGCCGCGACTCGCCCGCGAGTCGATCGACTGGTCCGATCTTCCGGCCCAGTCCGGCGACGCCGTGCCGACGCCGTTCTCCGACCTCACGCCGCTGCGCATGCCCGGCGGACGGTTTCCGGTGATGGCGCAGATCGAGTGCCGCGTGACGTCGACGAATGCCGCCGCGCACGATCTCATTCGCGCAAACCTGCATCGCGCGCCGATGTACAGCGGTCAGATCGAGGCCGAGTCCGGGCCGCGCTATTGCCCGTCGATCGAGGACAAGGTCGTGCGCTTCGCCGACCGCGACTCGCATCACGTGTTCCTCGAACCGGAGTCGCTCCGCACGAACGAGATCTACTGCAACGGCATCAGCACGTCGCTCCCGGCGGACGTGCAGATGCCGCTCGTCCGCACGATGCCCGGCTGCGGGCGGGCCGAGATCCTGAAGTGGGGATACGCGGTCGAGTACGACATGATCCGGCCGCACCAGATCGATTCGACGTGCATGACGAAGACCGTCATCGGCCTGTTTCCCGCCGGCCAGATCAACGGGACGAGCGGGTACGAGGAGGCGGGCGGGCAGGGACTCGTCGCCGGTCTCAATGCCGCGCGTCTCGCGCGGGGTGCGGATCTCGTGCGGCTCGGTCGCGACGTCGCGTACATCGGCGTGATGCTGGACGATCTCGTGACGAAGACGCCCCGCGAGCCGTATCGCATGTTCACGAGCCGCGCCGAGCACCGGCTGCTCCTCCGCGCCGACAACGCCGACGAACGCCTCACGCCGCCCGGGCGCGAGTGGGGACTGGTCGACGACGAACGCTGGGACGCGTGGAGCGAACGCCGCGCGCGCCTCGACGCGCTGCGCGAGGCGTTCGATCGGACGTTCGTCGGCGGCAAGTCGCTGCGCGAACTCGCGCGTCGTCCGGACGCGACGCCCGAGACGGTCGCGCCGCACCTCAACGGTGACGGCGCGGCAGCGCGATCGCTCGTGGAACGGGTCATGACCGAGGCGAAGTACGATGGGTACATCCGACGCCAGGCCGCGACCGTGCGCCGGCAGGCGGAGTCCGAACGTCAGACGATTCCCGAGTCGCTCGATCCGCACGCGATCCGCGGCCTTCGTCGCGAGGCGGCCGACGTGCTCGCGCGGTTCCGGCCCCGAACGATGGGACAGGCGAGTCGGCTCGCGGGCGTGAATCCGGCGGACCTGACGCTGCTGGCGATCGCCATCGAGCGCGGCCGTCGCGCCCCGGCGGGGTCGTGATCAGCGTCCCCGCGCCCGTTGCGTGCCCTGTTCGAGCGTGCGCTTCTCGGCGGTGGTGAGACTCGTGAGCCCGTGCGTGTGGACCTTGTCGAGGATGCGGTCGACCTCTTCCTCGATCCGCCGCTGCGCTGCCGCGTCCCGTTGCGCTCGCTGGTCCCGGCGCTCCGCCTGCTTGCGTTGGAGGAACGACGGTTTGGCCGGTCCGCGGCGGAGGTCGGGTTCGTCCGGGATCGCCCAGTCGTCCAGGCCGCGCAACTGCTGGAGCTGCTGATAGCAGGTGAATCCGCCGAAGAGGGCGATCACGACGAGCATGGTGATCCCGCTCGTCAGGCCGAGCAGCGCGATGATCGCCGCGCCGACGATGCCGAGCGAGGTCGCCAGGCGCATGCTGCGGACGTACCCGACGAACTTCCACAGTGCGATCTGCACGAGGCGCCCGCCGTCGAACGGGTAGAACACGAGGGCGAGGTTGAACAGCAGCAGGATGTAGTTCACGACGAAGACGAAGTTGACGAACCACTCGAACATGCCGCTCGAGACGCCCGGTCCCAACCCGGCTTGGAGCGGGTGGAACGAGATCGGCAGCGCCGAGCCGTTCATCGCGACGAGGATCGCGACCGCGATGCCCGCGAGCACGACGTTCACGAGCGGGCCGCAGGCGACCGTGACGAACTCCGGCCAGGGTCGGCGCGGGGGACGACAGTACGCCAGCCCGCCGAGCGGCCACATGAGGATGTCGTTCGCCTGCCCGCCGACCGCGCGGCAGCCGAGACAGTGCCCGAACTCGTGCAGCAGCACGCTCCCGAACAACACGCCGACCCAGATCAGCGTGTCGATCGGATTGCGGCCCGTGACGAGCCAGAACACGAGCAGGATGAGGAACGTGATGTGCACGCGCACGCGGATGCCGAGGTAGCGACCGACCGGGAACGACGTGTTGAGAAAGCCGAGCGGGCCGCCTCCGCCGCCGCCGGGTCCGCGGCCGCCACCGCCGCCGGAGTCCTCGCGCACGTAATGTCGATCGTGAATGCCCATGGGTGGAGTGCTCCCGGCGTGGGGACCGGAGGTCGACATTCTATCGGCGCACCTGCACCGGGACCGCGATCGCTCGCGGCTTTATACTCCGCCGATGATCCAGCCCATGACCGTCCCTTCGTGTCGTCGGTGGTTCGCGTGCCTGGCGCTCACGGTCCTGCTCGCGGGCTGTGCCGCGCCGACACGCGTCGTGCCCGCGGCCGGGACGTTCGAGCTCGTCCATCCGGAGTTCCTCGAACAATACGCCGTCACCCGTCGCTTCCGCTCCGGCGAGCCGGCGGCGATCACCGTGACGCCGGACGGACGGGCGGTCCTGTTCCTGCGGTCGGAGGCGAGGTCGAACGAGCAGGACCTGTACGAACTCGACCTCCGCACCGGCGCCGAGCGACGCCTGCTCACCGCGTCGTCGTTGCTCCGCGGTGCCGCGGAGGCGCTGACGCCGGAGGAACGCGCACGCCGCGAGCGCATGCGCCAGAGCGCCCGCGGCATCACGAGTTTCGACCTCAGCGACGACGGCGCTCGCGTTCTCGTGCCGCTGTCCGGACGGCTCTACGTCATCGATCGCGCCGACGGGCGCGTCCGCGAACTGCCGGACGATCCCGGCGCTCCGATCGATCCGCACTTCTCGCCCGACGGTCGACGCGTCGCCTGTGCGCGCGACGGTGAACTGTACGTCTACGACCTCGACGGCGGTGCGGGACGGCGGCTCACCTCCGACGCCTCGGATACCGTGACGAACGCCGTGTCCGAGTTCGTCGCCCAGGAGGAGATGGGTCGTCTGCGCGGCTTCTGGTGGTCGCCCGACGGCCGCGCCATCGCGTACCAGCAGACTGATGTCGGCGCGCTCGAGACGATGTTCATCGCCGACGCCATGCACCCGGATCGCGCGCCGCAGTCGTGGCGCTACCCGCGGCCCGGGCACGCGAACGCGATCGTCCGTCTCGGGGTCGTCGGCGCCGAGGGCGGACCGACGACGTGGATCGACTGGGACGCGCGGCGATATCCGTACCTCGCGACGGTGACCTGGGACGAACACGGCCCGCTCGCCCTGCTCGTGCAGAACCGCGAGCAGACCGAGGAAGTGCTGCTCCGCGCCGATCCGGAGTCCGGCGCGACGACGCCGCTGCACGTCGAGCGCGACGACGCGTGGCTCAACCTCGACCAGTCGGTTCCGCACTGGCTCGCCGACGGATCGTTCCTGTGGACGACGGAGCGGAACGGCGCCTGGCAGATCGAACATCGCGGGCGCGACGGCACGCTC
>JAGQOI010000161.1 GCA_020427625.1 Phycisphaerales bacterium
CGGACTCGTCAACGTCGTCGGCTCATCCATCGCCCGCGAGACCGACGCCGGCGTCTACCTGCGCGTCGGACCCGAGATCGGCGTCGCCTCCACCAAGGCCTTCATCGGCCAGCTCATGGTGACGACCCTCCTCGCGACCTTCATCGGTCGCCGACGCTTCCTCTCCGCCGATCACGTCTCCCGACTCCTCCTCGAACTCGAGACGATCCCCGATCACATCGAGACCATCCTCGCGCAGAGCGAACACATCCGCGACGTCACCGCGAAGTACATCGACCATGAGCACTGGCTCTTCCTCGGACGCGGGCACAACTATCCCGTCGCCCTCGAAGGCGCGCTGAAGCTCAAGGAGATCTCGTACATTCACGCCGAAGGCATGCCGGCCGCGGAAATGAAGCACGGACCCATCGCGCTCATCGACAACGGCATGCCCGTCGTCTTCGTCGCGACGAAGAACAGCCAGTACGAGAAGATCCTGTCGAACATCGAGGAAGTCCGCTCCCGCGGCGGCTCGGTCATCGCCGTCGCGACCGAGGGCGACGACGCCATCCGACGACACTGCGAAGACGTCTTCTACGTCCCCGACGTCTCCGAGCCGCTCCAGCCGCTCGTCACCGTCGTGCCCCTCCAGCTCATGGCCTATCACGCCGCCGTCCTCCGCGGCAAGGACGTCGACAAGCCCCGCAACCTCGCCAAGAGCGTCACCGTCGAGTGACGGCCCCCGCCCCGCGCTTCGCTCACCCCTCGGACCGCAACGCCAGCGCCGCCTCGCGATACTGCGCCGCCATCGACTCCAACGCCTCCGGAATCACCCGCAGATCGCCGACCACCGACATGAAGTTCGTGTCCCCCGCCCAACGCGGGACGACGTGCGCATGGAGGTGCTCCGGCACGCCGGCGCCCGCCGCGGCACCCTGGTTCACGCCGATGTTCACGCCCTGCGGATGCAGCGTCGCCTCCACCAGACGCGTCGCGTGATCGACGAGCGACCACAGGGCGGCTCGCTGACCGTCGTCGTAGTCCAGCAGCCGCCCGCGCGGCTCGCCGAGCGCCACGAGCAGGTGACCGTTCGCGTACGGATACCGGTTCAGCAGGATCATCCCGTGCGCATCGCGGTGAACGACGAGATGCTCGACGTCACGGTCCGGCGCGGCCCAGTACGCGGACAGGAAGCACGGTGACGCGTCCACCGTCGCGCGATCGCGACGCTCCTCGGCGCGACGGTCGAGGTCGCGCAGGTAGGCCATTCGCCACGGCGCCCACAGGTTCTCGCGGTTCATCGTCGCAGGATACCGCGCGACTTCAGCTCAGCACCTGCGGACGGGTCGGATCCGGCCAGTCGAGGTGAAAGAACGTCCCGCGCGGCTGGTCGACGCGTTCGTACGTGTGCGCCCCGAAGTAGTCCCGCTGCGCCTGGAGCAGGTTCGCCGGCAGCGTCTCCGTGCGGTAGGCGTCGTAGTAGGCGAGCGATGCCGCGAACGCCGGACAGGGAATGCCGGACAGCGCTCCCGTCGCGACGATCTGGCGCCAGTTCGCGTGCCGCGCCTCGAACTGCGACCGGAAGAACGGATCGAGCAGCAGGTTGGCGAGTTCCGGTTCGAGGGTGTAGGCGTCGGTGATCTTCTGGAGGAACCGGGCGCGGATGATGCATCCGCCTCGCCAGATCCGGGCGATCTCGCCGAAGTTCAGCGTCCACCCGTACTCCGCCTGCGCCGCCCGCATGAGCTGGAAACCCTGGGCGTAGGCGCAGATCTTCGAGCAGTACAGCGCATCGCGGACCATCGCGATGAACTCCGTCGGACGATCCTGGTACCGGCGCTTCGGGCCGGCGAGGAACTGCGACGCGACGATCCGCTCGTCCTTCATCGCGCTCATCGCCCGGGCGAACACCGCCTCGGTGATGCTCGTCGCCGGAATGCCCATGTCCAGCGCGTTGATCGCCGTCCACTTGCCCGTGCCCTTCTGACCGGCCCGGTCGAGAATGACGTCGACCATCGGCGCACCGCTGATCGGATCGACCTGGTGCAGGATGTCCGCCGTGATCTCGACGAGGAACGAATCGAGGTCGCCGTCGTTCCACTCGTCGAAGATGTCCCCCAACTCGCGGGGCGGAATCCCCAGACCCGCGCGAAGCAGATGGTACGCCTCGCCGATGAGCTGCATGTCCGCGTACTCGATCCCGTTGTGCACCATCTTGACGTAGTGACCCGCGCCGTTCGCGCCGATGTACGTCGTGCACGCCTCGCCGCCCGTGATCGGGCGGCCAGGCTCGGCGCCCTCCAGCGGCTTGCCGGTCGACGGATCCACCTTCGCGGCGATCGCCTCCCAGATCGGCTTCAGATGCGCCCACGCCGCCTCGTCGCCGCCGGGCATGAGCGACGGCCCGAACCGCGCGCCCGTCTCCCCGCCCGAAACGCCCGATCCGAAGAACGTGAGGCGACCCTTGTATTCCTTCTCGCGACGGATCGTGTCCGTCCACAGACTGTTGCCGCCGTCCACGACGATGTCGTCCGGCTCCACGCCCGCCTCCACCAACGCGTCGCAGACCGCGTCCACCGCCGCGCCCGCCTTCACGAGGATGATGATCTTGCGCGGCCGCCGCAGTGCCTTCACGAACGACCGCAGGTCCCGACACCCCACCAGCCCGGCGTGCTCCGGAAACGGATCGTCCTCGTGCTCCGCGATGAACTCGTCCATCACGGACGTCGTGCGGTTGTACACCGCGACCCGGTAGCCGTGGTCCGCGATGTTCAACACCAGGTTCTGGCCCATCACGGCAAGACCGATAAGCCCGACGTCGGCAACTGCCTCGGACATGTTCTACCCTTTCATGCCACGCCCGCGCAACGGTGGCATCCCGTCCCGCGCCGCGGCCGCGCCAATCATCGGCCCGATCCGGCGGCCGGGCAAATCCCGTTCGGATCTCCACCGCAGATCACCCGCCAAACCCATCGCTCCGACCAGACCCCGTCTCGCCCCCGAGACCGGTCCGAATGCATCGAGGACGACTCATCCTTCATCCGCGCGCCGGTCCCCGTCGTCCCGCGACCACTCGTGCGGGACCGAGCGCCCGGGATCGGTCGTCACCGGCACGTCCGTGAGCGGCAGGTCGAGCGTTCCCTCCCAGTACCGACGCGCCGCCGGCGCGCGGGCCGCGAGCGTCGCGCCGCCGCTCACCGTCAGCGTCCATTGCGGATCCGACGCATCGAACGTCTCGAGCAGGGCCGCGTCCTCGTGCGCGATCTCGAAGCCGTACCCGTCGTCCCGAGCATCCGTGCCCGCCCGCCACCAGATGTTCAGACGTCGCGCCAGACGGTCCCCGTGACGCAGCTCCATCGACGCGCCGATCGCGGTGTCGTCGAACTCCGACCGGAACGTGTTCGCGATCCGGAACCGGAACCGCACCGGAGACGGACCGCCCGACCACGCGTAGATGCCCGCATCGAAGACATGGGCGCTCGCCAGCAGCGGCGTCCCGCGCTCCAGCGGCACCATCGTCTCCGCCAGCGGCGGCCCGCGACCGATCGGCACCGTGATCGTCTGCGCCGTGATCGTCACCCACGCATCCCGGCGCCCGCGCTCGCGCCGCTGACAGGTCACCGACACGTCCACCGACGACGCATCCGACGCCAGCCCGGTGATCTCGAACGGAAACCCGCGCGGCCCGCCGCTGCCGTCGTGATACACCACGATCGGCGACGCGCCGTCCACGACGGGCTCGATCTCGAGACGCACGTCGAATTCGTCCGGCCACCAGTTCATCATCCGCAATCGCACCCACGGGTCGACGTCCGCGGGCCAGGCGCCCCGGGTCGTGAGCCGGAACGCCGCCGGCAGATCGAGCAACCCGTCGCGGATCGCCGTCTCCTTCGTCACGGTGTCGGGAATGAGGTCGATGAACGGCTCGTACCGCTGCATCCAGGCGTCGCTGGCCGGCGCCGCCGTCGAGTCGCCGCGCAGACACCGGCGCGCGATCGATCGCCACTGGTCCTGCGACACCTCCCCGCGCATGTGGCGCCGCATGATCTCGACCCCGGCCGCGCCGTTGGCGCTCTGCTCCCACGGGAGCGCGAGGATGAGCACGCTCGTCGGCATCGCCGCCGCGATCCCGTTCGTGCTGAGGTCGTGCACCTGCACGGTCACGAGCAGGCTCACCGCGACGGCGGTGAACGCACCCGTGAACCACCGCCGGCGCGTCCTGCGCAGATCGCGCTCGCGGGCCGCGACGTGCCCGCACTCGCTGCAGCGCAGGCTCGGCGAACCCGACATGTCGTACCAGCACGACGGACACCGACGCCGACTCTTCGCGCGATCGCCGAACAGACTCCACCACACCGTCCAGATGCATAGGGAGAGGAACAGCAGCCCCCCGATGAGATACGCCCAGTGTCGGATGTCGCCGCTGGTCATGGACGAACGCCTCGCGTACCCGCCCCCCGGGGCGCAGGGGTCACGGGCCGATGCCCGACGCGCGGCCGAGCACCGGAACCACCACAGCATAGGCCGCGACCGTCACGAGAACGATCGCGATCAGGTTCAGCCACAGGCCCGCGCGGCACATCTGCGGAATCGTCAACCGACCCGACGCGAACACGATCGCGTTCGGCGGCGTCGCGACCGGCATCATGAACGCGCAACTCGCGCCGATCGCCGTCGGGAAGATGAGCAGGTAGGGGTGCACGCCCAGCCCGACCGCCGCCGCCGCGAAGATCGGCACCAGCGTCGCCGTCGTCGCCGTGTTCGACGTGAGTTCCGTGAGGAAGATCACCAGCGCCGCGACCGCGAGCACGACCACGATCGGAGGCACGCCCGACAGGATCGACGCCTTCGCACCGATGAGGTCCGCGACGCCGTTGGCCTGCACCGTCGCGGCGAGGCTCAGGCCGCCGCCGAAGAGCATGAGCACGCCCCACGGCATCTTCACCGCCGTCTCCCAGTCCATCGCGAACGTGCCCGCCCGGCGATCGACGGGAATCACGAACAATGCCAGCGCCGCCGCCATGACGATCACGCTGTCGCCGCTCGAATTCGCCAGCGCCGGCACCAGCCCGCCGAGGTACGGACGCGTCACCCACAGCGTCACGGTCGACAGGAACACGAGCAGCGTCGCCCACTCGCCGGGCTTCATCGGACCCAGCGCCGCGTGAGCCGCGGCCAGGCGCTCGTGCGCACCCTCGATCGGCGCCCGACGCACCGGGTAGATCACCCGCGTGAGCAGCCACCACGTGATCGGAAGGAACACGACCACCAGCGGCAGGCCGACCGCAAGCCACTCCACGAACCCGATCTGGTGTCCGTACGTCTGCGCGACGAACTCCGCGACGATGCCGTTCGGCGGCGAACCGATCTTCGTGCCGATCCCGCCGATCGATGCCGCGTAGGCGATCCCGAGCATGAGCGCGATCGAGAAGTTCCGGTCCCGCGCGTCCAGCGGCGCGACATCCGACGGATGCACCATCGACGCGACGCTCAACGCCAGCGGAAGCATCATCGCCGCCGTCGCCGTGTTCGATACGAACATGCTCATCACCGCCGTCGGCAGCATGAAGCCCGCGATGATCGCCGACGGACGCGTCCCCACCAGGCCCAGCGTGACCAGCGCGATCCGACGGTCCAGACCCCAACGCTGCATCGACAACGCCAGGATGAACCCGCCCATGAACAGGAAGATCACCGGGTCTGCGAACGGCGCGGCCGCGCGCGCCATCGTCCCGGCGCCGAGCAGCGGCGCGAGCACCAACGGCAGCAGGGCCGTCGCCGAGATCGGCACCGCTTCCGTGAGCCACCACGTCGCCATCCACGTCATCATCACGACCGTCGCCCGCATCGCGCCCGTCACGACGATCGGTCCCCCGGCGCCGCCCTCGATCGACGCCGGCAACCCCAGCCCGAACGCCATGCCCAGCAGCGGGCCGAGGACGAGCCCGGCCAGGCGGACCCGGCGGACCATCACGGAGGTGTCGTTCGACCGGACCGTCATCGGCGGCTCGTCCTTCGGCGCGGCATCGCCTGCCGCGCTCCGACCGGCTACACTCTCCCTCCCGTCCGGGCGGCGGCACGATGCCCCGCCGCCGGATCACCGAACATGCCGCTGCTCACCGTCGCCAACGTCGTTCATGCCTACGGCGCCAACCACGTTCTGGATGGCGCGACGGTGTCGATCGAGCCGGGCGAGAAGGTCGGGCTGGTGGGTCGTAATGGTAGTGGAAAGTCCACCCTCCTGAAGATCATCCTCGGCCAGCTCGCGCCCGACGCCGGGAGCATGCAACTCCAGCGCGGCGCCCGGGTCGGGTATCTCGCCCAGGATCCGAACCTCGATCCCGATCTCACCTTGCGCGATGCCGCGGAGACCGCCTTCGCCGACCTCCACCGCCTGCACGTCGAGATGCACGCCGTCTACGACGCGATGGCGACCGCGACGCCCGACGAACTCGACCGCCTGATGAAGAAACAGGCGCGTCTCGAATCCGAGATCGAGGTCGCCGGCGGGTACGCCATCGACCACCGCATCGACGCGACCCTGCACGGACTCGGCCTCACCGACGACCAGTTCGGCATCCAGGTGCGCCACCTCTCCGGCGGACAGAAGGGGCGCCTCGGGCTCGCCCGACTCCTCCTCGAAGCACCCGACCTCCTCCTCCTCGACGAACCGACCAACCACCTCGACATCGACGGACGGGAGTGGCTCGAATCCTTCCTCGCCGACGAGTATCCCGGCGCCGTCATCCTCGTCTCCCACGACCGCTGGCTCCTCGATCGCGTCGTCAGCCGCATCATCGAGACCGAGCGTGGCGTCGTCCGCGAGTATCCCGGCAACTACGAGAAGTACGTCGAACTCCGCGAAGAACGCATGCTCACCGTCGCCCGCCAGCACGACAAGCAGATGGACCGCATCCGACAGGAAGAGGTCTTCATCCGCAAGTACAAGGCCGGGCAGCGCGCGAAGCAGGCTCGCGGCCGACAGTCGAAACTCGAACGCTTCAAAGCCAACGAGGTCGTCGAACGACCCGCCGAACTCAAGGTCATGCGCCTCAGCCTCCCCAAGGCGCCGCGCTCCGGCGAACAGGTGATCGTCGCCGAAGGCCTCGCCAAGGCCTACGGCGACCTCGTGCTGTTCTCCAACCTCGATATCGCCGTCGCCCGCGGCGAACGCATCGGCATCATCGGGCCCAACGGCACCGGCAAGACCACCCTCGTCCGCGCCCTCCTCGGACAGACCGACGTCGACGCCGGCGAGGTCCGCCTCGGATCACGACTCAGCATCGGGTACTACAGCCAGCTCCACGAGAACGTCGACGCCTCGCTCACCATCTGGCAGTACCTCCAGTCCGTCATCGCGGCCGACGGCGGCGGACGCGCCACCGAACAGCAGGCCCGCGACCTCGCCGGCGCGTTCCTCTTCTCCGGCGACGAGCAGGAGAAGCGCATGAGCGAGGTCTCCGGCGGCGAACGCTCCCGCGCGGTCCTCGCCGGACTCGTCGCCGGCGCCCACAACGTCCTCGTCCTCGACGAACCCACGAACCACCTCGATATCCCCTCCGCCCTCCGTCTCGAACAGGCCCTCTCCCGCGACGGCGGCTACGAAGGCACGCTTCTGCTCATCTCCCATGACCGCGCCCTGCTCCAGGCGACCTGCGACCGACTCATCGTCTTCGACGGTGCCGGCGGCGTTCGCCTGTTCCCGGGAACCTACCTCGAGTACCAGGAGCGACGGCACGCCGACGAACAGGCCCGACACGCCGCCGCCGAACAGACCCGGCGACAGGCCGCCGACGCCGAGAAGGCCCGAACCCGCGCCGCCGCCGCCACGCCGAAGAAGACGAAGCCCGCCGCCCCCGCCCCCGGGCGCGCGACGCCGCTCGCGAAGTGGTCGCTCGCCCAACTCGAAGCCCGCATCGAGACGCTCGATCAGACCATCACCGAACTCGACATGCGGCTCATGGACCCCGACGTCTACAGCGACGGCGAGGCCGTCAAGGCCATCCAGGCCGAGCGACGGATCTGCGAGGACGAGAAGCGGCCGCTCGAGATCGAGTGGCTCCATCGTGCCGCGGACTGAACCCGCCCGCTCGTCAGGACAGGTGTCCGAAGATCGCAATGACGATGATGGTGATCGCGCCGAGCGCGAGCAGCAGCAGCGAGATGCCGAGACACCCCGGAGACTTCGAGTCCGGGTCGGACGGACGGTGCAGCGGAGATGCGGTCATGGTGGTCCTCGCCCCGCCGGGAAGGCGCGAACGCGGGACTTCGATCCCGTCCGGCGTACAGCACGCGGCACGGGATCGGATTGGTGCTTGAGTACGTGCCCGACCCCTCGACGGTTCGCGCGGCGGCGTCGGAATCGATCAAATGACCACGGGCCCGTCCGGGGGGACGGGCCCGTGTGATTCGGGTTCGGGATGCGCCGCCGGGAGCGGTGATCAGAGGCTGGTGAGCAGGACGGTTCCGGTCGCGGCGTCGCGGATCGTCCAACTCGCCGACGCGAGGGCGGCCGACGTGAGGCCGTCGAGCCGAATGCTCGCGAACAGGCCGTTCGACGGGAAGTCGATGGTTCCTTCGAAGTCGTCGGCGACGACGACGAGCTGGTATCCGACGCCGGGACGCGCCGGGAGGTTCTCGACGTGCAGGAACGGCTGGATGCGGTCGCCGCCGTACTCGATCGTCGCCCGCGCGTCCTCGGGACAGTCATCCGTCCGCGTGAGCGCCACCCGCCGGCTCGACGCTTCGAAGAGCCGGTCGCGGAAGGTCGGACCGAGCAGGAGGGCGAGACGCTCGCTGTCGCCCATGAGGGCGAGCTTGGTGATGTTGCTGTTCTCGACGTTCGCCTGGACGAAGAAGTACGACATGATGACGACGGCCGCCGTCATGACGAGCGCCGCCGCCCGCCAGGCGACGCCCGACCGGTTCGTCACCGACCACGCGCCGAAATCCGGCCCGCTCAGACGCGACGACGGTCCGATGGTCGCCAGCGGTGCGAGGCTCGAACTCTCCTGCTCGATCGCACGGGACACCGCGTCGAGCACGCGCCGCCGCAGACCGGGTGCCGGCTCGTCGCCGGTCAACAGGCCCGGGTCGCTCGCGAGCGACGCCTGGAGTTCGATGATCTCACGCTGGACCTGGACCGGCGCGTGATGAAACGACCGGTTGTACAGGGCCGCGTCGTACTCATCGAGCAGGCCGAAGACGTCCAGCGCGGCCAGCTCGATGAGTTCCTGTCGGTCAAGTGGGTTCGAAGTACTCATTGGGTCCAGTCCAGTTCGGTTCCGTCCGTGGAACGGGGGTGGGGTGGGGGGGGTCGTCAACCGACCCAGTCTGATGAGACCCGCTCGCGGAGGCGAACCAGTCCCCGGCTCAATGCCGACTTGATCGTGCCAAGCGGCGCATTCAACTGTTCGCTGACCTCCCGCAGGGTGAAGCCCTGAAGGTAGGCCCGCTCGATCACCACTCGCTGGAGCTCGGGCAGATCGGCGATCCGCTCGAGCAGCCGCGCGTTGCGTTCGTCGTACTCGCCGTCCCGAATCACCGGCGCATCGGCCTGCGGCGTGCGTTCGGAGTCGAGCGAACTCGGCTTCGGCCGCACGGCGCTCCGGCGGAGCCGGTCGATCAGGTGCCGGCGGGCGATGAGCATGACCCAGGTCACCAGCTTCGCGCGACGGGGATCATACCGATCGGCCGTCTGCCACAGCCGGATGAACACCTCCTGAACCGCATCCTCGGCTTCGGCCTGCGACGGCAGAATCTGACGCGCATTCTTGAAGACCAGCGATGCGAAGCGGTCGTACAACTCCCCGACCGCAGCCTCGTCACCCGATGCGACGCGTTGCATCAGCGTCCAGTCCTGGTGACTCATGATTGTGATCCCTGCCTCGTCAGAAGGTACGCATGGGTCCGCGGCCGGGTTGCAGCAAGAGCCGCTTCAAGGCCCGATTCCAGTCCGATGACCGCTTCGGGCCGGTCCATCCCCCCGGCACCACGCCCCGACCCGGTCCGGCCCGGCCCGAACCCCCGTCCGACCCCGGTCCATCCCCATCCGGCGGCGTCCGGGCCCGCCGAGATCGATCCGGAACCGGCCGGACGACCGGCCCCCGCCGCGATGCCGAACCCGGTCACGTCCGGTTCCGTACAAAGACCGTCCGATATCCCCGCAGCGATCGAGCGGCGTTCGGAAGTGTACCCGACCAGATCGGAAAAACCGGAACAAATTCTCGTGTAGATGGTCCGGTATGGGCTACATTACTGAGGACTCGTCCCTCGCGGACGCCGACAACTCGAGTGTGAGACTGCCAGCACAGGGGGCGTGCACGGCTCGTGAAGACGCGGAACCACAGTCCGATCGGTTGCCTGTTCCAACAGCAATGGAACATGCAGCGACGGAGCCCGCAAGGGCGAATTGATCCGTGCATCCGCATCGCGTCCGCGTCAGACAGAACGCTCCGACGCGGCTTCAGCCTGCTCGAACTGCTCACCGTCATTTCCGTGACGATCGTGCTGACGAGCCTGATGGTGCCGGCCATCGGCAAGCTCAAGGAAAACGCGAACCGCATCGTGTGCTCGTCCAACCAGCGGCAGATGGGCATCGCCTTCGCCGAGTACGGACACGCCCACAAGGATCGCCTTCCCGAGAGCCGGTTCGGCCAGGATGAACAATACGAGATGATGGCGAGCTATCGCGCCGACGGATCGCGCGACTCGCAGTGGGACGGCGTCGGTCTGCTCTACGCCGAAGGCTATTGCCGCGAGCCGGGCTGCCTGTACTGCCCGAGCCATCACGGCGAACACGCCTACGAACGCTACGTCGACGAGTACTACCGCGCGTCCGGACATCGCCTCTACACGAACTACCAGTACACCGGACACCTCGAGTGGCCGGCCGAAGGCGAGGAAGGTCCGCCCCGCATCAAGAGCATGAACGATCCCAAGCTCATCCTCCTCACCGACGGCCTCCGCACCCGACGCGACTTCAACCACATCTCCGGCATGAACGTCCTGCGCGCCGACACCTCGGTCTTCTGGTGGGGCGACCAGTATCGCGAGCTCTACAACATGCTGCCCCTCGAAGTCGGCGAAGGCAGCGTGCCGCAGTACATCGGCGACGGCTTCGAGGACATCTGGGACCTCATCAAGAGCCGACCCGGCGGCAGCCAGTAGCCGCACCGCCGCGACGGCGGCATGCCGAACACGACAACGAACGCCCCCTCCCCCGAACCCGGGCGCGCCGCGCGACCGCGGTCATTGCATGCCGTCCGCGGATCACGGCGACGTCGGGCGGCTCGGCACCCACGGCACGTCCGGTCCGCCCGCCGCGACATTCGCCCGTCGGGCCATCGCGAACAGCAGATCGCCGATGCGGTTCAGGAACGTCACCGCGTGCGGATTCACGTCCGCCATCCGACCGAGCAGCACCACCCGACGCTCCGCGCGACGACACACCGTCCGCGCCTGGTGAAGACGCGCCGCGAGATCCGTCCCCCCCGGCAGGACGAAGGTCCGCATCGGCGCATTGCCCGCCTCGACGTCGTCGATCCACGCCTCGGCCGCGGCGACGTCCGCCGCCGCGACACGCGCGATCTTGCTCGCGTGCGGCGAGTCCGTCGGCGTCGCGAGGTCGGCGCCGACGTCGAACAGGCGGGACTGGATCGTGCCGAGGACGTCCGCGATCCGCCCGATCGCGGCGTCATCGCCGATGCAGGCACAGCGACAGACGCCGATCGTCGCGTTCAGTTCGTCCACGGCGCCGTAGGCCTCGACACGGGGATGGTCCTTGCCGACCCGGTCGCCGCCGAACAGCCCGGTCGTGCCGTCATCCCCCGAGCGGGTGTAGAGCTTCATGCCCGTAGACTATCCGCTCCGTCGGGGAATGCACGACGGCGATCGCGGGTCCCTCGATGAAAGACCGCGACGTGCGGTCGGAATGAGTGACGCACGCAGACACGATCCGTGCACAAGGAGATCTCACGTGATGAACGGGATTCGAACGCTCGGCGTCGCCGCCGGACTGGCCGCGACCCTCGCCATGAGCGGGTGCCTCGTCACCTCGCATTCCAGCGCCGACGAGTACGGCACCAGGGTGTCCAACAGCACCCTGAACCAGGTGCGGGTGAACCAGACCACCGGTGACTGGCTCGTCGCGACCCTCGGCCAGCCGAACAGCCGCACGAGCGTCGCCGGCGATCCGAGCGTCGAGATCTGGAAGTACGACCACAGTCGCAACGTGTCGTCGAGCGGCACGGTGCTCTTCCTGTTCTCCGGCTCATCCTCGAAGCGGTCCGACCGGTCGACCTGCTTCGAACTCCACCACGGCATCGTGAGCCGCTACTGGGTCGAAGACTGACCTCCGCGAGGGGAACCCTGCACACGCGCTGTCTCGGCGCATGCACGCGGCGATCCGGAGGGTCCGGATCGCCGCGGTTCGTTCGTTCGATCTCGGCGGTGCGCCCCGGGCTCAGTCGAGTGCCGCGGCGCCGCTGATGACTTCCATGAGTTCGGTCGTGATCGCCGTCTGGCGGGCGCGGTTGAAGTCGCGACGGAGGTTGCGGCTGAGGTCGCCGGCGTTCTCGGTCGCGGCCTTCATGGCGATCATGCGCATGATA
>JAGQOI010000162.1 GCA_020427625.1 Phycisphaerales bacterium
AACTGGATGATCCCCGGCAAGATGGTGAAGGGGCCGGGCGGCGCGATGGATCTCGTGCATGGTGCGGGCAAACTCATCGTGCTCATGGAGCACGTCGCCAAGGACGGTTCGGCGAAGATCGTGAACCACTGCTCGCTTCCGCTCACCGGACGCGGCGTCGTCGACCGCATCATCACCGACCTGTGCGTGATCGACGTGACGCCGGACGGTCTCGTGCTCCGGGAGCTCGCTCCCGGCGTGACCGTCGATGAGGTGCGCGCGGCGACCGAGCCGCCGCTCGACATCGCCGCCGACCTGGTGCAAGGGACCTGACATGACAACGACTCTTCTCGGCGGAATCACCGCGACCGAGGTGGCGACGGATCGCCTCCGTGCGAACGTGCTGGAGCGCGCGGCAGGCGTGGCTGCGGGCGGTGAAGCGGGCACGATCGTGTTCATCCACGGCAACGTGTCCTCGTCGTCGTTCTGGCAGCCCACCATGCTGCGGATGCCGCCGGAGTACCGCTGCATCGCGATCGACCTGCGCGGGTTCGGCGACAGCGAGACGCTCGACGTCGACGCGACGCGCGGCCTCGCCGACTTCTCGGATGACGTCGCCTCCGTCATTGCCGCGATGGGCATTGACTCCGCGCACTTCGTCGGCTGGTCGATGGGCGGCGGTGTCGTGCAGCAGCTCATGCTCGACCACAATTCGCTCGTCGCCACGGCGACCCTGCAGGCGCCGGTGTCGCCGTACGGTTTCGGTGCGACGGCAGGGCCTGAGGGACGGCTCGTGACCGCGGATGCTGCGGGCAGCGGCGCCGGGGGAGCGAACCCGGACTTCGTCGCGCGCCTGGCCGAGGGCGACACGACGGCCGACGAGCAGACCTCGCCGCGCACCGTGTACCGGACGGCGTATGTGAAGGCCGGTTTCGAGTCCGAGCACGAGGACCTCTGGGTCGAGTCGATGCTGACGACGAAAACGGGCGAGGGCAACTACCCGGGCACGTCGGTGCCGAGCGAGAACTGGCCGGGCTTCGCGCCGGGTGATCACGGCGTGCTGAACACGATGGCGCCGACGTTCTTCAACGCCTCAGGGATCGTCGACCTCGAGCGCAAGCCGCCCGTGCTGTGGATCCGCGGCCTCGATGACGCGATCGTGTCGGATGCCTCGTTCTTCGACCTGAACTATCTGGGGCAGATCGGCGTGATCCCCGGGTGGCCGGGCGAGGAGCTCGCGCCGGCGCAGCCCATGGTGACGCAGACGCGCGCGGTGCTGGAGTCGTATGCGGCCGCCGGCGGCCAGTTCCGCGAGGTCGCGCTGGAGAACTGCGGGCACTCCCCGCAACTGGAGCACCCGGACGCTTTCGACGACGCTCTCCTCGCGCACATCCGCTGATCTCTTTCGCCGAGACCGAAATTTCTGCTCCATAGCGCCCGTTTTGGAGCAGAAATTGCGGTCTCGCGGGAAGCCGGTGCCGGCTCGATAGGATGAACACGTCCCGGCAGCAAAGGCGGAGCATGGCGCAGACAACTCTCAGCGTGAACGAACGCGCCGAT
>JAGQOI010000163.1 GCA_020427625.1 Phycisphaerales bacterium
CATCGGTCGCGATGTCCTGCTCTCGTCCGACGCGGCCGTCGTCGCCGCGTACACGCCGACGGCCGCGCCCCGGGACCTCGCCGTGCGCCGGCTCGACGACGCCGGCGCGTCGGTCGTTCGTCGCGGCGATCTCGTCCTGTACTACCGGGCCGCGTTCGTGCCGACCCTGTGCCGCCTGGTCGGACTCGACGACACCGTCGCCGGGCGCGTCTTCGCGCGCATGAGCACCGCGATGACCGACGGCGTCATGTCGCTCGACTTCGATCCCCTCGCGCTCGTGCTCCGCACCCAGTGTCGCGTGACCGCCGGCGCCGACCTGCCGGCCCGCGATGCGCCGGTCGCGTTCACCCGCGTGACGGGTCCGCCGCAGATGCTCGCCGTCGCGGCGCGGCTCGATCGTCTCTTCGGTCTCCCGTGGTGGATCGCCGCGTTCGGTGATGCCGCGCCGCCGGCGCGCACGCTCCAGATCGCGCGCCCCGTGACCCGCGGCGACGCGCCCGAAGCGCTGCTGGCCGGCGCGGTCGCATGGTTCGATGATCCCGCCGATACGACCTTCGATCCCGCGGCGCCCGACGCCGAGGTCGCCCTCGAAGCGCTCGGCCTGCCGCGGCTGCCCGCGCCCGCCATGACCGTGTTCACCGGCGGCACCGGACAGGCGCTGCGGGCGCGACGGATCGACGGCGCCGTCGCGGTGACGACCATCGCGGCCGCGGCGCCGACGGCGCCGCGGGGCGCGACGTTCGGCGAGGACGGCACGATCCGCGCGATGAGCGCGTGGCTTCCCGCGCGCGCGGATGTGCTCGTGTTCCTGTCCGGCGATGCCGCGGTCGACTGGCTGCGCCCCTGGATGCCCGCGCTGCCGATGCTCGGACCGGTCGACGCGCTCCCCCGGTTCGATCGGGGCGCGCCGCCCGTCGCCTTCGGATTGCAGGCCGAGACGTCGACGGTGCAGACGACGACGATCGTGCCCGCGGCGATCGTGCGCGGCTTCTACGATCGCGTCGCGTCGTCGTTCACGAACCGATGATCGGCGACGCCAGCAGCGTCTCGCGGAGCACGCTGTACGTCATGTAGCCGACATAGAGCAGCAGGAGCAGCCCGCCCGCGGGCCGACCGATCCGCGACTTCCGCGTCAGGGCGAATCCGGCGAACAGGAGGGTGAGCACCGCCATGCACGCGAGGTCGCTCACGCCCGTCCCCGACGGCACGGCGACCGGCGCGATGAGCACCGTCACCCCCAGCACGCACACGATGTTGAACAGGTTCGAACCGATCACGTTGCCGATCGCGAGATCGCCGTGACCCGCGCGGCACGCCGCGAGCGTCGCGAACAACTCCGGCAGACTCGTCGCGACGGCGACCACCGTGAGGCCGATGAGACTCTGGCTCAGTCCCGCGGCATCGGCGGCGCGCACCGCGCCGTTCTCGGTGAGTTGCCCGCCGGCCGTGAGCAGTACGAGCCCGACGACGACGAGCATGATGCTCACCGGCAGGGAACGAGGCGGCTCGTGTTCGGCCTCGGCGCGGAGTTCGGCCGCGACCACTTCTTCGTGTCCGGCCCGTGCGCCGCGATACCAGAGCCAGAGCAGGCCGACGAACATCGCGCTCAGGATGATGCCGTCGAGTCGTCCGAACCCGTCGACGGGCTCGCCCGATCCCATGAGGCTCGGCGGCGCGAACGCCAGGGCGACCATCACCGCGGTGACGACCAGCAGACGCGGGAACTCGTGTGTGAGGACCTGGCGATGCACGAGGATCGGCCCGTGCACGAGCGCGGCCAGTCCGAGGACGAGCCCGATGTTGCAGATGTTCGACCCCACGACGTTGCCGAACGACAACTCGCTGTGACCCGACGCCGCCGCGAACACGTTGAAGACCAGTTCCGGCAGACTCGTCCCGAAGGCGACGACCGTGAGTCCGACGACGAGGGTCGACACCCCCAGCCGACGCGCCAGGGCGACGGCGCCGTGCACGAGCGCCCGCCCGCCGCCGAGCAGCATGACGAAGCCGGCCGCGGCGACGACCGACCAGTGAAGGCGTTCGAGCAGGAGCGTGATGTCGGCGAACATGGGCGGCGATTGTAGGACGTTGCCGTGGTCGCGGCCGCGTTCGACGGAAAACCCTGATGGGTGCGCGCCGGTCGATCCGACTACACTGACGGCATTCGGCCCGCCCGCGGAGACGCCATTGTCCGACGCCCCGGAGAACACGTCGATCCAGGATCTCCTCCAGCAGGCGGCGGCGGGAGACGAGGTCGCGTGGGAGGGCATCGTCAAGGCCTACTACCGGCGCGTCTACGCGCTCATCCGCGCCCAGGCGCAGAATCCCGATCTCGCCGAGGAGATCACCCAGTCCACGTTCCACACGATCGTCGTCAAGCTCGCGGACTACACCGAGATCGGTCGCTTCGAGCCGTGGCTCTTCCGCATCGCGATGAACCGGCTCCGCGATGAACTCCGACGACGCAAACGTCAGGCGACCGCCGTCGAAGACGATGCCCTCGCCGGACTCGTCGATGCCGGACTGCGCGGCCCCCGCGCCGCCGACGCCGGAGATCGGCCGGACGACGAGCAGAAGGTCCGATTACGCGACGCGCTGCGGCAACTCTCCGAAGTCGACCAGCGCATCGTCTACCTCCGACACTGCGCCGGCCTCAGCTTCAAGCAGATCGCCGAACTTCAGGACAATCAGCCCATCGGGACCGTCCTTGCGCGGCACCACCGGGCCCTGAAGAAGCTCCGAGACCTCATGGAGACGCCCACGACGCCCGTTTCCGACGGGTGATTTTTCTCGACCGCCCCCGGCAATCTTTCGCCCGCCGGGACGTTTGACCTGAGTCCAAGGACCACCATCCATGCGCACTCCCGAACAGTATCCGACCGAATCCCTGCCCGCATCCTTCGAGGCCGAACTCGTGGCCATCGATGCGATGCTCGCGTCGGAAGCCGCGTCGTACGTGCCTCCGGCGGCCCTGCTCGACCGGATCCTGGCCGAGACGCGCCCGCTGCTGCCGGCGAAGCCCGCGTGGACGCCCCGCCTCGTCGGGGAACCCGCGGTCCCGGGCCGGCGGGTTCGTCGGGCGTGGTTCAGTCGCGGCGCCATGGCCGCCTCGGTCGCCCTCGCCTTCGTCGCGGTCCTGCCGCTCACCCTCGATCGTTCGCACATCGCGGGCGTGGACGTCGACCGCAACGTCATCTCGATGGTGCTCGCCCACGACGCCCGCGCGGAGGTCGACGTGACCGGCCTGCTCTGGGAGGCTCGGTTCGGTGATGACCGCGGCTCGTTCGTTCCGGGTGCCGCCTCCGGCCTCGGCGGCGGGTCTCGCGGTGCGTCCGTCGCCTATGTCGACGAGATCTCGAATCTCTCGTCCGACGACCTGTTCTCGGTCTTCGAGGGCGTCGATGAGGGAACGGGCCTCTGACGGTCCGTGACGGACTCCGGACGAAGCCGTCCGGAGCCTCTCTCCCCCGGGAGCCGATGACGCTCCCGGGTCCCCGTCCCACGCACGGAGCCGGACGCGTGAAACGAATCGCCCAGCACCTCCTGCACAGCCTCCCGAGCGCCGCCGTGCTCGGCGCCTCCATCGTGCTTGCCGCGGCGATCGTCGTCGGACCCGCGCCGCGCGCCGAGCGCCTCGCGCCGGCCGCCCAGG
>JAGQOI010000164.1 GCA_020427625.1 Phycisphaerales bacterium
ACAATGAATGACTCCGTGCCCTCCGTGCCTCCGTGGTGAACCCCCTACCGATCCACCCGATCGCCCGCCGGGTCGTTCGTCTCCGAGGCGGGGTCGGTGTTCAGGATCGGGGGGTCGAACTGCACGGGATAGTCGGGCCGGGGCATCATCATCGACTCGATCCAGTCGATCGTCCGCTCGAGCATGCGCGGGTTGGTCGGCCGGAACACCGGGGTCCAGCCTCGGACGATCGGGTGCGGACGCTCGGCCTCGTTGCGGGGGAGTCCGTACTGGACGATGAGCGACTTCCGCGGGTCCTCGTAGTTGATGAGCGGCCAGTTCGGGTCGAGTTTCGTCCGCTCGAGGATGAGCAGGTTCGTGTACCGCACGCGACGGTGACGGAAGTCCTTGTGGTGGAGGAAGAACGCGCCGGCATCGACGCCGCCGTGACAGCGCGGCGACGCGCACGTCGGCACCAGCCAGGCGTCGTGGACCCAGGTCCGGAACCGGGCGAGCGAGAACGGCTCGGTCTTGACCTGGATCTCCGGGTAGAACTCCCGCGCCCGCAGTTCGAACATCAGACGCACGACGTTGATCGCGTCGGCCCGGAACAGTCGGTTCCGCTCCTCCCGCGACTCGGGCATGAGCGGGCTCGTCGCGTACGACTCCACGAACGTCCGCACCACCTGCGGCTCGATCGTGACCCGCGGCGGATCGTTGAAGTCGATCTCGTACACCTGCATCAGGTTCACGTCGGCATCCGTCAGCAGCGTCGTCGGCAGCAGCGCGTCGGGGTCACCGGACGGCGACGACGGCGTCTCGGGCCGCTCCGGCGTCGGCTTCGGGTGCGCGAGACGCTCCTCCTCGGCGACTTCGAGCGCGATCTGGGCATCGATGATCCGACGCAGCGGCGCGACGTTGTCCAGGTGCGGCGCGTCGATCGTCAACGCGTCGAGTTCCTGCTTCGCCAGCGCGTACCGACGCTCCGCGAAGAGCCAGCGCACGAAGGCGAGACGCTGCTCGTACTGCTGCGGCTGCAGCGCGGCCCGGAACGATTCGTACCGCTCCTCGAACGTCGGCTCCAGCCGCACGTGATCGACGATCTCACGCACCAGCTTCTGCTGGATGCCGTTCACGTCGACGATGACGAAGTCGAACTCGTCCTTCAGGATGACCCCCTCGCGCGGCGCCCCCTGACGCATGTAGACCGTCCCCCGCTGGCCCGGACGCGGACGAACGAGACGAACGATCTGCATCACCCGGGACTTCGTGAAACTCTTCACGTCGTCCTCCGGCGTGCGGATCACGAGCAGCGTCGCATCCTCGTACTCCACGATCCCCCGTGACGTCTCCCGACGGGTCTCGTGCACGATCACCCGCAGCGGCGCCGGCGGCGTCGGCGCCGGCGCCTTCACCTCCGATGGAGCCGCCGACGGCGGCGGAGCCGCGGGCGCCGTCGCGGGAGGCGACGCGGGCGTAACGGGAGGCGCGGCAGCGAGCCGGAGCGACGCGGCGGCCGCGAGGGCGAGTGCGACACCCAGCGTCAGAGACAGCGATCGGATCGTCATGTTCATGGGGAGGGAGGCCGGACGAGGGTCACGGGCAGACGCGGGCGGCCGCGGGGCGTCGGAGGGACCGATGTTCGGCGGCATCCCGCCGGCCCATCGGCGCCTTCATTCTCACACCGGAGCCGCCGCGAGGCAACCTCCCGCCCGGCGGGATGCTCAAGGCGACATCCCCGCCGGGCCCGCCGCGAGCGTCGGACCGGACGACGTCCGGTGCCCTACCAACCTCGGATCGGCCCTACCAGCTCGGATCGGCGATCGTGGACAGGATACCGGCGACGCGGAGGACGGTGGTGATTCGTTCGCGGTGGGGCAGGTCGGTGCCGTCGATCTCGGCGATGAGTTCGCGTCGTTCGTGTTCGAGCCGCAGGTAGCGGAAGGCGAGATCGGCGATGACCTCCATGGGGATGGTCTCGAGGTATTCGAAGCCCTCGCGGTAGGCGATGCGGGCGGCGAGGGACTTGGCCATGATCCACTTCAGGTACGGCTGGGGCATGCGGGTCCACAGGCGATCCCCGGCCGCGCTGATGAGACTCGGCGGAATGTGGTCGATGACGAGTTGCCGGAGCATGGTCATCTCGTCCTCGCCGAGGTTGGCGAGGGCGCGTTCGATGGCGTCGGCGGTTCGGATCATGACGCGACTGAGCCGGACGCTCGTATCGGGCAGGGGCACCTGGGGGTGATGTCGGTGCATGCGGACGAGGAGGTCGGCTTCTCGTCGGGCGAAGTCGCGGAGCTTGTCGAGGACTTCGGAGACGAACTGGTCCTTGATGGCCATGAACTCGGCTTCGTCGAGGAGCATGCAGGCCATGATCTCGTAGGACGAGCAGATCACGCCGCACTTGTTCGCCGAGCTGTCCTTCATGATGATCGCACCGTGATCGGACAGGTGGATCCGCGCCTCGGGCGTGATGAACAGGTTGGCGCCTTCGACGACGAGGCGGCTGCTCGGCGTGCCGTCGGCCCGCAGGTAGTCGCGCCAGTTGCCTTCGTGGATCGCGCCCGGCCGCCCGCCCGCGGGCACGAACACGTCGGCGGCGACGCGGTTGTGCAGCGTGTTGCGGAGGTGGACGCCGTCGGGCTGATCGATCGCGGTGACGCGCCCGCGGGCGCCGATCTTCGCGCGATCGAACGACGCGATCGGCAGCGATCGGTCGACGAGGCGGAGGAGTTCGCCGTGATCGAGTCCGTCGGGGTCCTCCGCCGACCCGCTGCCGTCGGCGATGCCGACGATGCAGGCGTTCGTGCCGTACTCGCGGTTCAGGATGCGGATCTCGTTGCCGGCGACGTCGCCGTCGGGTCCGCCGGTGATCTTCACGGTGAACGCCTGGCGGGTGGGATCGATCCCGAGGGAGCGGAGCGCCACGTCGAGGAAGACGGTGACGCCCTCGCTCGTGACGCCGTACTGCTTGTGGTTGATGCCGGCGCCGGGCTTGGAGCTGATGAACGCGGTCGGCGTCGGGTACTTGCGGTGCTTCGCCCGCGCGGCGATCCACTCGATGAGTTCGGGCGTGATGTTCTCGTCCGGTCCGAGGTACAGCAGTTCCTGCTCGCCGAAGTAGTCGATGACGCGGGCCCGCGTCGCGGGATCCGGCGTGATGAGGTCGAGCACGGCGTCGATGAACGCCTTCACGGACCGGTCGACGCGGGTCTCCGGCTCGAGCAGCACCGCGGCCTTCGATCCGCCCTCGGGAATGTCCTTGTTCTTGAGCTGCTGAGCGAACGCGAGACCGTACGCCTCGTCGTAGAGGCGCTCCATCTCGATCGCGTGCTGGTCGACGCCGATGGGCCGGATCGCCCGCACGCCGCCGCGGGCGATGTCGCGGAACCGGACGTGGAAGCCGTCGAAGCCGCGCCCGTGCACGAAGAACACGCCGTAGGGCAGTTCCGTGCGCTGGGCGGTCGCGAGGAAGGCGGGA
Source organism: Phycisphaerales bacterium (assembly GCA_020427625.1). Lineage (GTDB taxonomy): Bacteria > Planctomycetota > Phycisphaerae > Phycisphaerales > SM1A02 > JAGQOI01. The sequence continues at coordinate 3,464 of JAGQOI010000164.1, forward strand.
TCGAGGCGGAACGACAGCGCGTAGCGTTCCTCGAGGAACACGTTCGTGCGCAGGATGGCCTGGACCGCGTCGACGAGCTTGTGGAACATCGTCCGCGCGTCCTCGAGATCGACCTCGGCGTCGATGGTCTCGCGGATGGCGGCGGCCCGGGCGACGAACGTCGCGTCGTCGAGCGGCCCGTCCGGATCGAACCGCGCCTCGAGCAGGCGCACGATCGCGAGGGCCTGCGGCAGGTTGCGCCAGGCCATCTTGACGATGCGATCGCGGTCGAACGCATGCCGGTTCTGCTTGACCAGCACCTGGTGGGCGAGGTGACAGAGGGCCTTGATGATCTCGGCTTCGAGCAGCGTGATCGAGGGATTCGCGTAGGCGACCTCGAGCGTCTCCTCGTCGAGCCATTTGAGCCGCAGCAGATCCCGGCGCACGGTCTGCCAGGCGGCGCTCTCCGGATCGATCGGCGCGCCGTGCTCGTCCTGGACGACGAAGCCGAGCATGCTGATCGCGCCGTGACGACGATCGTCGATGACGTCGAGGTAGGCGCGGTGGATGTTGATCGCCGAATGACTGAGCCGGGCCGCGACCCGCTCGAGCATGATGCGGGTCGTCGCGTTGCCGACGGCGACGATGACGCGACTCTGGGTCGGGTCGGTCTCGCTCTCCAGCACCACCGTCGCGCCGTCCGTGCCGGAGATGCTGTGGAGCAGTTCCATGTGCTTGCACATGCGCAGCGGCGTGATGTTCAGGACGTACTCGGCCGAGCAGCGCGTGCAGTAGTCCGTGATGTCGGCCGTCATGAACCCCTTGCCGTTCGCCGCCGCCCAGTCGATCGTCTCCCGGAGCTTCGCGACCTGCACCGGGTCCCGGTCGTCGAACGGCACGCTCTCGCCGAAGACGAACGTGTCCAGGCAGAGGGTGCCGTCGGTCGTCGTGTGGATCTTCGCGGCCTGGAGCGGGCGGTCGTGCGGCAACTCCGTGACCATGCGCGCGAGCACGCCCGGACGATCCCGCTGACGCATGAACGTCCACCGCGACCCGTCCTTGCTCCGCAACGTCATCTCGATCGGACGACCCGACGCCTTCGCCGCGATGATCGCCCGCAGATGCGTGCTGACCTCCGTCGGATCCGTGTCCTGGAAGTACACCCGGGGCATCGAGCCGAGGAACCACGGGACGACCTCCTCGGCCGTCTGCCGGAACCCGTCCGTCAACTCCGCGAGAATACGGTCGCCGTTCAGCGAAACCGTCGCGTCGGGACTCTGCGTGCTGCTGGGCATGCGAGACTCTTATCCTTCCTGCACGTCCCGATCAACCCGATGGGACGAAAAGCTGGGTCGGCGGCCGCTTGGCGAGCCGCGCCGCCCATCCTATGGTGCTCAGCCATGACTTCAATCGGACTCACGATCGGGAACTTCGACGGCGTCCATCGCGGTCACGCGGCACTGATTCTCGGCGCCCGCGAGGCGGTCGGTCCCGACGGCTCCGTCATCGTCCTGTCCTTCGATCCGCACCCGTCCGCCATCCTGCGGCCACATGCGGTCCCGGCACGATTGACCCGGTTCGACCAGCGACGGGAGGCCGCCGTCGCCCTCGGGGCCGATCGCGTCGAACGCCTCGTGCCCACACCGGACTTCCTCGCCCAGACTCCACATCAATTTATCCTTGAAATCGTCCGCCGATTCAACCCCCGAACGATCATCGAGGGACCCGATTTTCGCTTCGGACACGCCCGGAGCGGCACGCCCGACACCCTCCGGCAACTCGGCCGCGACCTCGGGTTCGAAACCCGCATCCTGACGCCCGTCACCACCGACCTCGCCGATCAGTCCATCGTCACCGTCAGCAGCTCCATGATCCGGTGGCTTCTCCAACGCGGGCGCGTCGCCGACGCGGCCCGACTCCTCGGACGTCCCTACGTCCTGCGCGGCACCGTGGTTCGAGGCGATCAGCGCGGCCGCGACATCGGCTACCCCACCGCCAACCTCGATCACGGCGACCTCCTCCTGCCGGCCGACGGCATCTACGCGGGCACCGCGACGCTCCCCGACGGCCGGGTCCATCCCGCCGCCATCAGCGTCGGCACGAAACCGACCTTCGCGGGCGATCGTCCGCGGGTCTGCGAAACGTCCATCATCGGCTGGAACGGCGCCCTCGACGACTACGGCTGGACCCTCGACGTCGCCTTCCACGACTGGCTCCGCGAACAGGTCCGGTACGACTCCGTCGACGCGCTCGTCGAACAACTCGGGCGCGACGTCGCCCGGGCCGCGTCGGATCCCCCGGTCGCCTCCGGACCCGCCCGCCCGCCCGCCGCGGCCGGTCGCGGAACCCGCTAGCATCCCCCCATGTCCTACACGACCACCAGCACGCTTGCCGCGGTCGGCCGCCGGATCGCCGACGCCCGGCGGATCGCGATCACGACCCACAGCAAGGTCGACGGCGACGCTCTCGGCTCCGTCCTCGCGCTGTCCCGGGCGTTGCGGGCGACCGGTCACGAGACGGACGCGCTCATCATGGGTCCGGTGGAGCCGAACCTCCTCGCCCTGACCCGCGAGATCGAGCTTCGCGCCGTCGACGTGACGCCTCCCGACGACGCGCCGGACGCCTACGACCTCGTCCTCGTCGTCGACACCGGGTCGTGGTCGCAACTGGCCGCGCTGAAGCCCTGGCTGGTCGCCCGGCGCGACCGGGTGATCGTCCTCGACCATCACCCGCGGGGTGACGACGTGAGCGACGTCCGGATCGTCGACACGGGCGCGGCATCGGCGACGATGATCGTCGCGGAACTGTTCGAGACGATGGATCTCGCCCTGACGCCGGACGTCGCCGAGGCGCTGTTCATGGGTCTGGCGACGGACACGGGCTGGTTCCGGCACAGCAACGCCGATGCGCGGGCGTTCGCGCGGGCAGCGACGTTGCTGGAGGCGGGCGTCGACAAGGCCGCGTTGTACGCCCGGATCGAATCGAACTATCAGCCGACGCGTCTGCACCTGCTGGGGCGGGCGTTGCGCTCGCTCGAACTACATCGCGACGACACGGTCGCGGTGATGTCGCTGGGGTTGTCGGACTTCAAGGAGACGGGCGGCGGGTTCGCGGACCTGCCGGGCCTCGTCAACATGCCGCTGGACATCGGTTCGGTGCGCACGTCGATCTTCCTGACGCAGACCGAGCCGGGCATGACGAAGCTGAGTTTCCGCTCGAAACCGACGCCGCCGGGCGCGGCGGCGGACGCGATCACGGACGTGAACCGTCTCGCCGGTCACTTCGGCGGCGGCGGACACGTCCATGCCGCGGGCGCCCGAGTGGGCGGCGACATCGAGTCGACCCGCAAGGAACTCATGCACGCCATCCGCCGCATCGACCGCGGGGCGGAGTAGCCCTCAACGGGGGGTTCACCACGGAGGGCACGGAGGGCACGGAGGGGCAGACTTGGGGTTCGGAGTCGCGCGCCGGAGCCGCCCGATCGATCGAACGCGTCCCGCGCCGCCATTCCGAAACCCAGATCCGTTTCTTCGCTCCGTGTCCTCCGTGACTCCGTGGTGAAAAGAAAATCCCCCCGATGCGGTGGTGGGAACCGCACAGGGGGGGAGGGAAGAGAAGAAACCCGGACGTTGGTGGGTCATCCTCATCGTGGTGATGACGAGGGGTGCCGGGCTTCTTCACGTGCCGAGGTCATCCATAACCTGAGGCTGGAAGGCGATGAGGAGCGACTCCAGGTGGGCCGTCACGACGGGCGGCCGGTCGCGACGGTCGGGCGCTTCATTGGCGCTCCATCTTTCTGCCCGATCGGGGATCCAGGATCCATCCACGCGCCGACCGACAGGAATCTCCGATGCTCCTCATCGCGTTGTGACGCCGGCCGGCGGTCGGAGCTGAACACCGGGCCGGCGTGGGACCAGGGGATGCGTCAACTGCATCCCATCGAATTGCCGCAGTTCATGCACTTGTAGCACGTGCCGTTGCGCACGGTGATCGATCCGCAGACGTCGCACGCCGGCGCATCGCCCATGAGCACCGCCGTCGAATGACTCAACGCATCCGGGCTCGCGACGACCTCTTCGCGCGTCGTCTTCACGCGCACCTCGCGCTCCACCGACGCGCGGATGATGCGGTCCACCTTCTGCGTCGCGTGCGGGACGATCACGTTCGGACCGTCATCGTCGTCGTCCGACAGACGCGCCGGCATCGTCGTCCGGGCCGACGGCGCCGACTCGGTCCGCGCGGACTCGGCGCGACGCGGGGCATTCGTCTCGCGGTAGCCGGGAATGAACTCCATCCCCATCCACCGGAAGATGTAGTCGACGAGACTCTTCGCGAACGGAATGTCCCGGTTCGTCGTCATGCCCTGCGGCTCGAACCGCTGGTGGGCGAACTTGTTCACCAGGCTCTCCAGCGGCACGCCGTACTGGAGGGCGACCGAGATCGCCGTCCCCAGCGAATCCATCAGACCGCCGATCGTCGAACCTTCCTTCGACATCGTGATGAACAACTCGCCGGGACTGCCGTCCTGGTACAGGCCGACCGTGAGATAGCCCTCGTGACCGGCGACGTTGAAGCGATGCGTCAGGCTCGCCCGCGTGTCGGCGAGACGACGACGCAGAGGACGCTCCACGATCCGCTCGACGATCCGCTCGATGTACTGCGGACCGCTCGCGTCGTCCGTCCCGTCGTCGCTCGCCCCGGCGGCGGCGGCGACGGCCGCGACCTCGACCGCGACCTCGTCACGAGCCGCGTCGATCGCGTCGTCGTCCGTGTCGTCATCGGCGTCGACGATCGCGTCGGACTTCGTGTTGAGCGGCTGGCTGAGCTTGCTGCCGTCGCGATACAGAGCATTCGCCTTGAGACCGAGTTCCCAGCTCAGACGGTATGCCGCGGAAATGTCCTCGACGGCGGCCTCGTTGGGGAGGTTGATCGTCTTGGAGATGGCGCCGCTGATGAACGGCTGGGCGGCGGCCATCATGCGGATGTGTCCTTCGGGCCGGATGAACCGCGTGCCCCGCGTGCCGCAGCGGTTCGCGCAGTCGAACACGTCGAGGTGTTCGTCCTCGAAGTGCGGCGCGCCCTCGATCATCTGGGTGCCGCAGATCGACTCGTTGAGGGCGGCGACGTCGCTCGACGAGAGTCCGAGCAGGCGCAGGCCGTTGAACGTCGGGTCGGTCCGCGCGGCGTCCGGATCGACGTCGCGCGCTTCGAGGAGGCGCTTCGGCATCGACCACGCATTGAACGCGAAGCCGATCTCGAACACGGTCGGGAGCATGTTCTCGAGCGCGACGAGTTCGTCGGAGGTGTACCCGGCGGCTTCGAGCCAGGCGCGGAAGGTCTG
>JAGQOI010000165.1 GCA_020427625.1 Phycisphaerales bacterium
GACCACCGGCCCTCATGGGCGGCGAAGAGGGCGAAATCGAGGTGCAGGTAGTGGAAGCCCAGGTCCTGGAGCGTCTCGATCGTGTCGCCCACGAAGGCCTGGACCTCGGGACGGGTGATGTCGAGGGCGAAGTAGACCTTGGTGCCGAAGAATTCCGATCCTTCGAGGCTGCAATCGATATCCGGGCAGATCACGGGACCATCGAACTGCAAGAAAGGCAGCACCCACTCCGGATGCTCCTGGTAGACCGTCGAGCGGTCGTCGACCACCAGGGGCGCGAGCCAGATGCCCGGGACCCAGCCCGACTCGGTGATCGCGTCGGCCACGGCACCCAGATCGTCGGGGAATTGGTCGTTGGGAACGAGCCAATCGCCCCACGCGCTCTCGTAGCCCTGACCGAGCTCGATCACGTTGATCGGATCGAAGCGCGGGTCGTTGAAGATCTCTCCCGCGTTCCGCACGAGGTCGTCGAGCCCGACATCGCGGAACCGCGCGTACCAGCTCGACCAGATCCTCGGAATCGGGCCGGTCCAGGTCATCGCGGGCTTGTGGCGTCCGATCGCCTGGGCGTAGTCGCGGCAGAGGCCCACGTAGTCGGCGGACGAGCCGAGAAACACGACCTCGCTCCGCGCCGGGCCGCGCCCGAGGTCCCAGTGATCCCCCTGGGTGCCGTTGATGACCCAAAGGGCCGCGCGGCCCGTCTCCTCCAGTTCACCGACGACGGCGGTCTTCCAGGTCTCCGTCGTCACGGCGCCGGCGAGGATCGTCTCGGTCCCGGCTTCGGCGGCGTAGGTCCCCCACCACCAGCCCTGAGGCTTGACGGGGAACGACGCCTCGATGTTGTCGCCGGCGAACGCGATGCCGCCGTCGGCGCGTCGCGCGGCCTTCTCGGACCGATCGACGCTCACGACCCCGGAGAATGAAGTGTCGTTGTGGCCGTTGTGACCGAAGAGCAGGACGTCCCGGAGACCGGCGACACGGACGGACCGGGTCGCGAGGACCTCGAAGCCGTCGACGACCTGGCCGGGCGCGCCGCTCACTTCCATCCGCACCTCGAAGTGGCCGGTCACGGGATCCCGATCGACGACGTAGCGCATCGTCGGATGCGTGGGATCGGTGAAGGTCCAGGTCGTTTGATCGCCCTGGTCCGCGCGAGCGACGTGGGCGTAGTCCGACGCGGCGACCCAGGTTCGGTCGACCAGCACGCGCGGGTCGACGCCGAGCAGGCCCGGCTCATCGGACAGATCGCCGAAGGTGACGTCGAAAGTCTGCTTGTCGTTGAGGACGAAGGCGCCTTTCGGCCCCCCACCACCGATCGGCGCCGGACCGCTTGAGCCCCCCGCGCAGCCCGTCGCGATCACCAGCCAAAGGACACCGAAGATCCGCCTCACGCCACTCATCTCCTCGCGCCCACCTCAGCCCACGACATCGTCAGCTCACTGGATCCGCCCCGCGCGCCCCGCGCGACGGAGCCTTCGCGCTCGTCCGCCAAGCACGAGCAGGATCCCACCGTAGATCATCCAAGCGACGGACCCCGACGATTCGGTGCCGGGAGGAATCGCTCCGCAAAGCAATGAACCGTTGCAGTTCTGATCAATCTCGTCGCCCGGGATCTCCCGCACCCGAGGATTGATGTTCGGATCGCCGTCGTCACAGTCGCCGCCGCAGCTCGTGAACCCGTCGCCGTCGGCGTCGAAGCCTTCATCCACGGTGAGATCGCAATCGTTGTCGATGCCGTCACAGATCTCGACGGCACCGGGGCTCCTCGCCGCGTCGGCATCGTCGCAGTCGCCCCCACAGATCGTGAAACCGTCCCCGTCGGCATCGACGCTCTCGTCGACGACGCCGTCGCAGTCGTCGTCGCGTCCGTTGCAAAGCTCAGGGGCGCCGGGATGGACGGCCCCGTCGGCGTCGTTACAGTCCAGACGGCCGCAGGGGCCGCCGTCGATGGAAAAGCCGTCGCCGTCGAGGTCCGTGCACTGGATCTCCTCGCCGATCTCCGCCGCCGTGAAACGCAGCGTCGTGTTCGGCCGCAGGGACGGCTCGTCGAAGGAAAAGGCGACGCCCGCGGTGCCGGACGGATTTTCGGTGCCGACCGAGGCGCTCGCGCCTTGATCGAAGCGCGCGTCGCCGAAATCGACGTCGCGGTAGCTGAAGAGCACCTGGCCGCCCTCCTCGAAGATCACCTGGAACGTGCCGCGCTCCGCGGGATCGGCGTCGGCGTGGGCCACGTCGCTCCACTCGACGACGGCCGTCCGATTCGGAGCGGTGCCCGAGCGCAGGACCCGGATCTCGGACCCCGCGGCGAGCGCCAGAGCGTCCCAGAATGGGGCAACGACGCCGTTGGGAACGGCGGGATCGGGCAGGGGCGTGTTTTCGGAGGCGCCGGCGCCTTCGGGCACGAAGCTCACGAAACCGTTCGCGCTCGCGTAGACGCGATCGAAATTGGTCCCGAAGTATCTAAAACTAAAGCCCAAAGGTGTTTCCACCGCGTCGTCGCCGGCGAGCGGAAGCATGTCACCGCCGCTCGTGTCGACCCATTTGAACGGCACGAAACGGTCGAGCGGCGCGGGCCCGCTCGAACCCCCGCCACATGCCGACCCAATGATGAGCACCCATGCCCACAGCGCGCTCCTAAACTTCAACGATTCTTCGCTCCACTCGTTCCATGTTGGCGCTCTCCTCCCGACTCGACATCGCCTCCCCTCGACGGCGGCGCAGCGCCAGTTTAGCAGAATGATTCCGATTCGGCACCGGGCATTCAGAGCGCGATTCGACCTGAC
>JAGQOI010000166.1 GCA_020427625.1 Phycisphaerales bacterium
CCCGCGCCTGGGACGCGATGCGTCATTTCCTCGCCGAGTTGTTCTGACCGATGTTCACTGCCGCCGGTCGCCGTCGCTTCGTCATGCCCGTGCTCGTCCTGCTCGTCGCGGGCGCCGTGTACCTCGTCCAGTCGCGGACCCGGGGACCGGCGCCGGAGGTGATCGCGACGCAGATCGAGCGACTCTGTGCCGCGATCGTCGCCGGGCGGGCGGCGGACGATCCCACGGGCGCGATGGAGTCGTCGGACATCGTCGAGGCGAGGACGGTCGAGACGCTGCGCCTTCTGCTCGACGGGCGGCCGGGCCTCGCGACGATCGTCGTCGTGCCGGGCGACCTCCCGGGCGCACCGACGCCGGCATCGACGCACGTCGCGGACATCGGTATCGACGGCGCGACGCGTCTGCGGCTTCGACTCATCGCCGAATCGGGCGTGCCGCGCCCGATCCGCCTCATCGGCTTCGTGCGTCCGGACGCGGGCGTGACAGGATCACCATAGATGGATGTCTGGCTGAACGGATCATTCGTCCCGGCGGACGAGGCGCGGGTTTCCGTCTTCGACGCGGGATTCCAGCACGCGGTCGGGCTCTTCGAGACGATCGGCGGACGTCACGGGCGCCCGTTCCGCGCCCTGGCGCACGTGCGTCGGCTCATCGGTTCGGCGACGACGCTGCGCCTCACGGAGACGCTGCGCGAGCGCCCGCTCGTGGAGGCGATCGGCCGCGCGATCGAGCACAACGGGCTCGATGCGTCGCGCGTGCGCGTCACGCTCACCGGCGGCGACCTCCAGTACCCGCGCAAGGGCGGCGACGACGGACCGGCGGATCCGACCATCCTCATCGTCGCCCAGCCCGCGACGCCGTATCCCCCGGCCATGTTCACCGACGGCGTGCGGGTCGTCGAGGCGATGGAACGCGAGGCGCCGCTGAACCATCTCGCGGGACACAAGACGACGTCGTACTGGCACCGGATCCAGGCGCTCCAGGGCGCGGCGGCACGAGGGGCGGGCGAGGCGATCTGGTTCTCGATCACCGGTCACCTCGCCTCGGGCTGCGTGAGCAACGTGTTCCTCGTCAAGGACGGCGAACTCCATACGCCCGTCGCCCGCGGCGAGGAGGCGGAGGGCGTCCTGCCGTCGACCGTGCTGCCGGGCATCACGCGGGCGGCCGTCATGGAACTCGCCGAGACGATGGGACTCACCGTGCATCGCCGCCCGATCGCGCCGGAGGAGATCCTGCCGTCGGACGAGATGTTCCTCACGAACGCGAGCTGGGGCGTGCTGCCGGTGGTGGGCGTGCTGGAGCACGATCTCGGCGCCGGCACGGTGGGACCGGTCACCCAGTCGCTGCGCGAGCGGTGGCTGGCGCTCGTCGATCGCGAGACCGGCGGCTGAACGGCGTCGGGGTCTCGACGTCAGGGTCCTTCGCGTCGGATGACGCGGATGTTCGACGAGCGGCCGGTGCGTCGCGGGAAGACGCCGGACAGCAGCGAACGGATCCAGGCGACGAGCAGCAGAGCCGCGAAGAACACGACGCCGGCGACGAGCAGCAGCGTCACGAGCGCGACGGCGGGGACGAAGAGCAGGAGCGCGACCGTCCAGACGAGGAGTCGTTCCGGCCACGACCGCGTCCGGGTGACGGCGCGATACACCCCCGCGACGTGGGTGCCGCGGGCGCGGAAGGCTTCGGCGAATCGGGCATCATCGAACGGCATGGTTCCCGCCATCATAGGGAGGCACTCCGGGTGACATCCTGTCTTTCGGAGTTGTCCACACGACCTGTCAATCGCCTGACAATCGCTTGGTTCCGCCGGCCCGGAGGGGTAGGATACCGGTGCGGCACGCGCCGGCCGGCGCTCCCCTACGGATGGTGGATCCCATGACCAGAACGGGCCCCGATACCCAAGATGTTGGTGTGGACGGACGGCCGGACTTCGTCCATCTGCATCTCCATACCGAGTACTCGCTGCTCGACGGCGGGAACCGGATCACGCGTCTCATCGACCACGTGAAGGCGCTGGGGATGGATGCGGTCGCGATGACCGATCACGGGAACCTGTTCGGCGCCATCGAGTTCTACACGAAGGCCCGGGCGGCCGGGATCAAGCCGATCCTCGGCATCGAGGCGTACGTCGCGCCGGGCGACCGGCTCGAGAAGAAGCCGACCGGCATCGCCGACGGCGGGTTCCATCTCGTGCTGCTCGCCGAGAACGAGACCGGCTGGCGCAACCTCCTGCGCCTGAGTTCCGACGCCTTCCTCGAGGGCTTCTACTACCGCCCGCGCATGGACAAGTCGACCCTCGCGGCTCATCACGACGGTCTCATCGCGATCAACGGGCACCTCGGCAGTTCCATCGCCTATTCGCTGCTCCAGTACGTCCAGACGAAGAACGAGAAGTTCTGGGACGACGCGGTCGCCGAGGCGCGGTGGCATGCGGAGACGTTCGGCGTGAACGAGCGCGGCGAGCCGCGGTTCTTCATCGAGATCCAGCGTCACAGCGTCGTCGAACAGGAGCGCATCAATCCGCATCTGCTGCGACTCGCGAAGGAACTCGACCTGCCGGTCGTGTGCGACAACGACGCGCACTTCCTCCGCGCCGAGGACTGGGATGCGCACGACACGCTCTGCTGCATCTCGATGGGCAAGCTCAAGGAGGACGAGAACCGCCTCCACTACTCGCGCGACCTCTACGTGAAGTCGCCGGCGGAGATGGCGGCCGTCTTCGCCGAGACGCCGGACGCCCTCGCGAACACGCGCCGCATCGCCGACCGCTGCAACGTCGAACTCGACTTCTCCGTGAGCCACGCGCCCGTCGTGAAGATCGTGAGCCGCTGGGAGATGCTGCCGACGGACGCCGGCGCGGCGCTCGCGCTCATCGACGCGTTCGAGTGCGGGCACGAGACCGGCTCGACGGAGTGGTACAAGGCATTCTGCGCGCAGTTCACGCTCGAACCGTTCGACGCGGTGAACGATGCCGCGGCGGCGGCGGACCTGAAGATCCAGTGCGACGGCGCCCTGCGGATGCTCACCGAGGCCGGCGCGATCTGGCGCTACGGACGGGACGGCGTCGACGACGAGAAGCGGGCCCGCATGGACCGCGAACTCGGCATCCTCGCCGACAAGTTCATCAGCGCGTACTTCCTCATCGTGTGGGACTTCGTGAACTGGGCGCGACAGGGCGGGATTCCCGCGAACGCCCGCGGCTCCGGCGTCGGCACGATGGTCGGGTACGCCCTCGGCCTCTCGAACGCCTGTCCCGTGCGCTACGGCCTGCTCTTCGAGCGGTTCACCGACCCCGACCGGTCCGAGTATCCGGACATCGACATCGACATCTGCCAGGACGGCCGGGCGGCGGTGATCGACTACGTGCGGAACAAGTACGGGCACGTCGCGCAGATCATCACGTTCGGACGCCTCAAGGCGAAGGCCGCGATCAAGGACGTCGCCCGCGTGATGGGCTTCCCGCCGTCGGAAGGTCAGCGCCTGTCGAACCTCGTGCCCGCCGAACTGAACATCACCGTCGACGAGGCGCTGGAGAAGGAGCCCGACTTCGCGGCGGCGTACGCGTCGGACCCGCGCATCGCGAAGGTGATCGACACCGCGCGGGCGCTGGAGGATCACGCCCGTCACTCCGGCATTCACGCCGCCGGCGTCGTGATCGCGACGCGCCCGCTCGACACCATCGTCCCCCTCTGCAAGGCGACCGGCAGCGACGACGTCGTCACCCAGTGGGACGGCCCGACCTGCGAGAAGGTCGGCCTCCTCAAGATGGACTTCCTCGGCCTCCGCACGCTGTCGACGATCGAACTCGCCTGCACGCTCGTGCGCGACGCCATGCCCGACGAGGCGATCTGGGCCGCGACGGGACGCACGCCCGGGCAGGGCCCGCACCCGCTCGATCTCGACCGCCTCCGCTACGACGACCAGACCGTCCTCGACCTCTTCCGGCGCGGCGACACGTCGGGCGTGTTCCAGTTCGAGTCCGGCGGCATGCGCAAGCTGCTCGTCGAGATGAAGCCCGACCGCCTCGAAGACCTCATCGCCGCGAACGCGCTCTACCGACCCGGTCCGATGGACCTCATCCCCAGCTACTGCGCCCGCAAGCACGGACGCGAACCCGTGCCCGCCGTCCACGAGATCGTCGATCACTTCACCGCCGAGACCTACGGCATCATGGTCTACCAGGAACAGGTGATGCAGATCGTGCACGGGCTCGGCGACATTCCGTTGCGCGCGGCCTACTCGCTCATCAAGGCCATCAGCAAGAAGAAGCACGCCGTCATCGACGCCGAACGCCCGAAGTTCATCGAGGGCGCCCGGCAGAAGGGCCTGAGCAAGGCCAAGGCCAACGACCTGTTCGATCTCATCCTCAAGTTCGCCGGGTACGGCTTCAACAAGTCGCACTCGACCGGCTACGCGATCATCGCCTACCAGACTGCGTACCTCAAGACGTTCTTCCCCGGCCCGTACATGGCCGCCGTGCTCACGTTCGAGAGCCAGGCCCGCAAGGTCGAGGACTGGGTCCCGTACCTCGACGACTGCCGCCGGACGCGCTACCCGGATCACACCGACGAGACGCCCCACGTCGGCATCGAGGTCCGACCGCCGACGCTGAACCGGTCGGACGCGACGTTCTCCGTCGTGTACGCCGACGATGAGCCACGTGATCACCTGCACGGTCACATCCGTTTCGGCCTGCGCGCCGTGAAGGGCGTCGGCGGCAGCGCCATCGACGAGATCATGCGCGAGCGGCGCGAGCGGGGACCGTTCGCGTCGATCTTCGACTTCTGCGACCGCGTCGACCTCAAGTCCGTGAACCGCGCGACGATCGAGGCGCTCATCAAGTGCGGCGCGATGGACGACCTGCACGGGCGCGACGCACGGGCACCGATGCTGGCGACGCTCGATGACGCCGTCGCCGCCGGCCAGCAGGCCGCGCAGGACCGACGGTCCGGACAACTCAACATGTTCGGCGTCTTCGAGGAGGCCGCGCCCGAGGAGGCGGCGCCGGTCCGGCTCGCCGCCGTCGCCGCCTGGGACGAGCGCGAGGCGCTCGCGTTCGAGAAGGAGACGCTCGGCATTCACGTCTCCGGACACCCGCTCGACGCGCACGCCCTCGTCATCGACGGCTTCGGCACGCCCGTGACGCAGCTCCGGACCATGCCGCACGAGGCCGATGTCGTCGTCGGCGGCCTGCTCAGTCGCGTCCGCACCCATCTCATCCGCAACGGACGCAGCGCCGGCGAGAAGATGGCCCACCTCCAGATCGAGGACAAGACCGCGTCCGTGGAATGCGTCGCGTTCAGCGAAGCGTTCCGCCAGTACGGGACGATGCTCGAGGACGACGCGATCGTGTTCCTCATCGGACGCGTCGATCACTCGCGGGGCGACGTGAACCTCGTCGTCGATCGCGCCGTCCGACTCGAGGACGCCGCCCGACAACTCGCCGGCGGCATCGAGATCGACCTCGCGACGCCCGTCGACGACGACTTCTACACCGCCAAGCTCGAAGCCATCGCGCAGGCTGTGGAACACGCCCGCCGACGCACGTCCGGCGGCGGACGGGCCGTCGAGATCCGCGTCGCCATGCGGGCCGCCGGACGACGCGTCGCCATGCGCATGAACGGCGCCGCCGTCGTCGCCGACGAAGCCCTGCTCGAACGACTGCGCGAACTCGTCGGGCCCGATGCCGTCACGGTCCGTCGCGGCACGCTCACCCCCTCCAGTCCGCAACGCGGCGCCCCGTACGCCCGTCGACGCGTCGGCTGACGCGGTGCCGACGACCCCCGCCAAGGTGCTTCTCGTCAGCGACTACCCGCTCGGCCATCCCGCGGGCGGCGGCTGCGAGGTCATGGTCGATCTCACGGCGCGACTCCTCGACGCCCGCGGCATCGCGACCCGCCTCTTCACCATCGACGACGTGCCCGACGCACGCCGGACGGCGCGCACGTACATCAGTCACGCCCGGGCCGCGTCGGCGCTGCG
>JAGQOI010000167.1 GCA_020427625.1 Phycisphaerales bacterium
GCGCCGACGAGTTCGTTCCGGGCCTCGGTCGTGTTCACGGCGCCGAGGGCGTCGAACTGTCGGCGGAGGACGTTGACATCGGGTTCTCGTTCGGCGGCGGACCCGAGGGCGCGGACCGCCTTGGAGATCTTCGAGGGGACGATCACGTCCGAATTGCGGGTGCTGCGAAGGATCGTGCCCGCGGCGCGGGCGGCCCAGAGTCGGCCGCCGACGTCCAGAGACGGGCGGCGGCTCGAATCCGCGCGTTCCACCATCGCGTCGAGTGCGTCGCCGGTGCCGAGGTTCTCGATGACCCGGAAGGCGTTGATGCGCGGGTGCGGCTGCGGGCCGTCGATGTAGCGAAGGATGTCGATGGGACGGCTGAAGAGGGCCTTCGTGTAGGCGTGCCGGAAGGCGCCGGTGACACCGGGAAGGTTGAGCGGCGCGAGGAGGAAGTCGCGGGCCTTCTCGACCTCCCGGAAATCGCCGCTGCCGAGCCGGGACACGCCGTCCTTGCAGTAGGCGACGATCAGGTCGACATCGGCGGGCGACGGTGCATTGGAGGTGGTGACTTCAGGCGGCAGGGTCGGCGGCGGCGCTGCGGCACTCGATGGCCGCGACCCGACCACGAGCAGTGTCACCGCAAGCGCGGCGACCGTTGAGACGGAAAAACGTCGTGCAGACGATCGCAGCATGATCAATCCTGCCTCCAGCGGGCTCGTTCTCGTTCGATGGTTCGGCGAACCGCCAATAGCGCTGACCGTACCAACGAGCGCGAAGAGTGTCAATCAGACCCTCAAGCCCGCCGGTCGAGCCGACGATGCGAACACCGGAACCGCCCGGCGGGCGGACGCGCGGAGGTTCCGTGACGTATTCTCTACGGCCGCCCGATGTCCCCGGTTTCCCGGCGTTCACCCCGTCCCCCCTTCGTTTTTCTCCCCGAGGGACCCGCATGACCGACGTTCGGACCATGTCGCTGCTTCAACTCGGTGGCCTTCTCGCGGTCATGGCGCTCCTGCCCACGAGCGCAATCCGTGCGCAGGACGGACCCGCGACGCCGGAGCCGATCGCGGTCACGCCCGCCCCTCGTCCGACGGTCATCGCCGGTCACGGGCAGGCGCAACTGGCCCGGAGCCTGGGTCGGAAGGCCCGGTCGATCCTGGAGTCGGACGGGCTCACGCAGCCCATGCTCGACGCCGCCGATGCCCTCGCCGATCAGGTCGTCGAACTCGTGCCCGAGGACGCCGAGGCGTGGCGTCTCCGTCTGCGGATCGCCGACTTCGTCGAGAACGAGGCGGCGGCCGCGCGGGCGGTCGACGCGATCGGCCGCCTGGATCCCGCGGACACGGTCATCCGCCTGCGCCGCCTGGGACTCGCCCTCGATCGATACCAGACGGTGGAGGAGCGTCTCGCGGCGTACGAGCGGCTGCTCACCGACGAGACGATCCCGCGCATCGGGCGTGACGTCGCCTCGCGCCTCGCGCTGGACGCCGCCCTCATCGAGCGCCGGCGCGATCACATCGACGCGTTCGCCCATTGGCTCACCCGGGCGGTGGACCTCGATCCCGCGAACCGCACGGCGGCGGCGATCGCGACGGGGTACTTCCGCCTGAACGTCAACGACCCGGTCGCCGAGGGCGAACTGCTCGTCAACCTGTTCCTCGCCGTGCCGACCGATACGCGGGTCCAGCTCGAGCTGGCGAACCACCTGCTGCGGTACGGCGCCTATGCCGCGGCCGCGCGCATGTACACCCTGCACCAGCACAGCGTCGAGTCGATCGGCGTGTTGATGGAGACCGACATCGCGGCCGATTGCGCCATGTCGTTCTGGGGTGCGGGTCGGACGGACGCGGCGGTGACGTTGCTTCAGGAACGCCAGTTCCTGCACAACCGGGATCTGCTGAACCGGCTCCGCATCAAGTATCCGGAGCGGGATCCAAGGGAACTCGCGATGGAGGCCGGCGCCGTGCTGCCGTCGACGACGGCGGTCGTTCGCGCCGCCATCTACCAGGCGGAGGGCCTGAACCAGGCCGACCTGGTGCGGAACAAGGCGATGCACTCCTACCAGGTCGAACTGCGGGCCGCGGCCGAGGCGAAGACGGCAACCCGTGAAGAGATCGCGACGAAGATGCTCGAGAGCGCGCTGGTCGGTCTCTGGCTGGGCGAGCCGGTGGCGGGTGCGCAGACCGTGATCGAGGAACTGAGCGATTTCGTGCCCCTGTCGCCCGACGCGCGGCAGCGGTTCGACGGCTGGATCGCATACCGCGAGGGCGACCTCGAGCGGGCGGCGGCGCTGCTCGCGCCGCTGGCGCCGTCGGATACGTCGTCTCGTCTCGGCCTGGCGATGGTGCGCCTCGCGCAGGATCGTCCGAAGGACGCCGCCCGCGAACTGCTCGAGATCGCGCGGCGTCAGCCGGGCACGCTCATGGGGGTGTGGGCGGCGGACCGGATCGCGGACCTCGTCGGCCAGCGCGTGCCGCTGAGCGACGTCGCGGTGGCGCTGGAGGCGTTGATCGCGCAGATTCCGGCGGTGGTGGATCGGTACACGGAGGATCGGTCGCTGGCGTTGACGTTGAACGTACGTGTTCCGGAGCGTTGCGGCTCGTTCGATCCGATTCCGATCGAGGTGGTGGTCACGAACCGGTCCCCGTTCGTGCTGGCGATCGATCGCGAGGGTCCGATCCTGCCGTACGTCTACATCATGCCGACGGTGAGCCGCCCGGGCGCGCTGGCGCCGACGCTCGTGCCGATGATCGTGGACCTCGACCGTCGTCTGACGCTTCAGCCTCGCGAGTCGGTCGTGGTTCCGGTGGATCTGCGGATGCACTCGTTGTCGGAGTTCCTGGGCGACAACGTCGCCGCCGGCGCGTCGTTGCGGATCCGCGTCGTGCTCAACCCGTTCCTGCGCGGGCTCGAGCACGTCGGGTCGCTTGCGCAGGTGCCGATGGGACCGGGTCTGCTCGGGTCGGAGGTGCGCACGTCGCTCATCAACATCGACGGGGCGCTGGCGTACGGGCCGACGCTCAGCCAGACGATCGAGGCGGTCGCGGTGCTTGACGAGGCGGCCGATCTCGATCGGCTCGCGACGCTGCTCGCGCTCATCGTCGACCGGTCCACCCGGTTCGAGACGGCGGCGCCGACGCAGCGGACCGAGATCGAGCGTCAGATCGAGGCGATGCGCCGCGCGTTCGACCTGGCCTGGCCTCGTCTCGACGCGGCATCGCAGGCCTGGCTCGTCACGGTCGCGCCGCATCATCGGTCGATGAACGACCTTCTGGTCGACGCCCGGTCGAGTCCCGAGCCGCTCGTGCAGCTCGCCTACCTGGCGACCCACATCGAGCGTCCCGACGACGAGACGTTCGACAGTTTCCGGCGCCTGGGCGGCCCGTCGGCCGATCGGCTGGCGAACGGTCTCCAGGCGTTCGCGCGTTATCTCCGGTCGCTCCGTCCGGGCGGCTGACCGCGGCGCGTCGTTGCGCGTCGGGTACCATGGTCCGGGTGCAGGGCGACATCGACGCCATCCTGATCTCCCGCGAGCAGATCGCGGAGCGCGTGCGCGAACTCGGGCGCGAGATCGCGGGCGATCTCGACGCGATGGACGACGGCGCCGAGATCGTCCTCCTGCCCATCCTCACCGGCGCCGTGATCTTCGTCGCCGACCTCATGCGCCAACTTCCGCAGAAGGTCCGCATCAAGGTGG
This sequence comes from Phycisphaerales bacterium, assembly GCA_020427625.1. GTDB lineage: Bacteria > Planctomycetota > Phycisphaerae > Phycisphaerales > SM1A02 > JAGQOI01. The sequence continues at coordinate 3,680 of JAGQOI010000167.1, forward strand.
TGACGGTGAGCAGCTACCCGGGCACGGCGACGTCGAGCAAGGGCGCGGACATCATCGGCGCGCTGCCGGAGGAACTCGGCGGCAAGCACGTGCTCATCATCGACGACATCCTCGACTCCGGTCAGACGATCCGTGCGATCCGGGCCGCGGTCGAGGCCCGGGACCCGCGCAGCGTGCGGGCGTGCGTGCTGCTGCGCAAGCAGATCGAGTCCGCCATGTCGACACCCTGCGAGTACGTCGGCTTCGACATTCCGGACCGGTTCGTGGTCGGGTACGGGCTCGACTACGACAACTACTACCGCAACCTTCCCGACATCGGCACGCTGCGCCCGGAGGCGAGATGACGGTCGCGCCGCCTCCGTGCCGGCCGAGCGCGTCGCCGGGTCCCGCGGACCGGGCGCGGACGCTGCAGGCCGGGGACATGGCCGACCTCGCCGTCGGTCGCGCGCTGACGTGGTCCGAGCGCCTCGTCGATGACGACGAGGTCGTCATCCTGCTGCTGCGCCCGAGCCCGTGGTACGTGCCGCTCGCGTCGGCCGGCGGCCTGCTGGGCATCGCCGCGTTCACCCTCGCGCTCGCGTGGATGTCGACGCGATCGTGGGCGGGCTGGACCGAGGCGCAGGCCTTCGCACTCGGCGCCGGACTCGCGCTCGTCCGCCTTGGCTGGCAGTGCATCGCCTGGTTCAACCGACTCTACATTCTCACCGACCGGCGCATCATCCGACGCATGGGCACCTGGCGCATCACCGTGTTCGAGACGCCGCTGCGCCGGATCCATCACGCCAGCGTGTTCGCGACCGTCCGCGAACGACTGTTCGGACTCGGCACGCTCGGCTTCGCGACGACCGACAGCGAGTACTACGAGGCCTTCTGGGTCATGCTCCGCGATCCCGTCACCGTCCAGCGCATCGTCGTCAACGCGATCAAGCGCTACGGCCGCTGATCCGAATCGCCGTCCGGCGACGCACCCTTCGTCATCTCGAACCAGTCCCGCTCGACGCCCGCATCGTCGATGAAGCCGAGGCGCAGACGCGGCCCGTCGACGTCGAGCACGACGCTGCCGAGTTCGTTGAGCGAATGCACCATCACCGGATGGTTGATCGGTCCCGGCGACACCTTGCCGGAGGAGCCGGCGACGACGTACACCGCGCCCTCGCGACCCGCCCGCCCGGGCGTCGGCTTCTCGTACGTCCCGCCGCCGCCGGGACGGCCGTCCCCGCCGTCGAGGATCATCGTCGCGCGAAGCGAGGTCGACGGTCCGTAGTGCCCGTCGATGAGGCGCGAACGCTCGTAGTTGTGCGAGTGCCCGCCGAGCACGAGGTCGACGCCGCCCGCTTCGAGCACCGGCAGCACGAACTCCCGCATGTCGATCATCCGGCGCCCGCTGTCCTCGGGGCGGTCGGAGTCGTGCGAGCCCTTCGTGTACGGCGGATGGTGCCAGAAGGCGATGGTCCAGTCGGCGTCCGTCGCGTGCGCGAGATCCGCCCGCAGCCAGGTCAGCATCGCGCCCGTCGCCGTCCGGTCGGACTGGTGCGAGTCGAGACAGATGAAGTGGATGTTCGCGTGATCGAACGAGTAGTACGCCTCCGTGCCCGACGCGATGCCGCCCGCCTCGCCGCGGCGCGGCAGCGTGAAGACGTCGTAGTACGCACCGGATTCGGTCGCCGAATCCGCGCTCATGCCGTCGTGGTTGCCCAGTGTCGGCCAGAGCGGCACGGTCGCGAGCATCCTCGGGTACATCTCGAACACCGCCCGCTGATACTCGTCCTGCGTCCCGCTCTCGTACGCGTTGTCGCCGAGCATGAGCCACAGATCCGTCCGCCTCGCGCCGCTGAAGGCGCGATAGGCGTCGCGCACCCGCGAGGCGTTCGCGTCGGCGGTCCCGCTGTCGCCGATGATCCATGCCCGCACCGGCGTCCGCGTCCCGCGCGTCGGCGGCGTGCGGAACGTCGTCCACGACGCCGGCGCCGCGTCGCGCGACGGCAGCACCGCGTACTCGTACGGCGTCGCCGGGTCGAGATGATCGAGCGTGAGTTCGTGCTCGGTGCGCGCCGGCGTCATGATGCGCGTCAGCGCGGCCTCGTCGCCCGCGCGCCGGAAGGCGACGATCGACTCGGCCGGCGCCGCCGTGCGCCAACGGATCGTCATGGCGGTCGGCGTGGCGCGCTGGAGATACGGGCCGCGCACGATCGTCGCGCGCCCGGGCGCGA
>JAGQOI010000168.1 GCA_020427625.1 Phycisphaerales bacterium
CCCGCCCGTCGTCGTGCCCGTCGACCCGTCGAGCGCGGCCGCGCCGTCCGGCGCGCCCTGAGCGTCAGACGAGTCGTGCCGCGAGGTCCATCGCCGATCCGACGTACCCGCGTCCGAACAGGTTGACGTGATTGAGCACGTGATAGAGCCGGTAGACGGCGAGCCGCGCGTCGAGGTCGTCGTGATCATCGATCGCGTCGGCGTAGGCATCGAGACACGACGCCGGGAAGCCGCCGAACAGGCGCATCATGGCGATGTCCGCCCACCCGTCGCCGTACGAGCAGGCGGGATCGATCACCGCGACGCTCGGGCCGTCGTCGGTCAGGATCGTCAGCGCGTTGCCGGACCAGAGATCGCCGTGCAGCAGCGAGGCCCGCGGGCGCCGGGGGACGAGGCGATGCAGCGCGTCGACGACGAGGTCGAGGCGCGCCGCCGCGCCGGCGTCGAGCAGACCGGCATCCCGCGCCCGTCGGATCTGCGGTTCGAGGCGGCACTGCGCGTTGAACTCGACCCAGTCGTCGGACCACGCGTTCGGCTGGGGGGTCGTGCCGAGGTGGTTGTCGGTGTCGAAGCCGTAGCGTCCCGGTCCGTCGGCGCGATGGAGGGCCGCGAGACGGACGCCGAACGCGCGCCAGGCATCCGGATCGGGCGGTCCGGGGCGGAGGCAGTCGAGGAGCAGGACGGCGGCATCGGGCGTCCGGTGCAGGCCGATGCGATCGGGGACGGGGACGGTCGCGGTGGTCCGCAGCGCGTCGAGCGAGCGGGCCTCCTCGAGGATCATGCCGGCGCGGGCGCCGGTGCCGATCTTGGCGACGAGGCTCGGTCGGGTGTCGAAGTCGACGCGCCGGACCTCGTGGATGCAGCCGCCGCCGAGCGGCGGCGCGGCGACGGGCGGTTCCGTGATCCCGGCGGCGCGAAGGGCGTCGAGGATGCGGCGGTCATCGATCACGGCGTCGTGTCGAGGAGGGATTCGAGGAGTCCGTCGCAGGCGCGATCGACGAGTCGGAAGACGAGATCGAATCCGTCGTCGCCGCCGTAGTAGGGGTCGGGCACTTCATCGAGTTCCGGGTCGGGGTCGAACGCGAGGAGGAGTCGGATGCGATCGTCGGGCGCGCCGTCGCGGAGGAGGGCGGTCCGGTTCGCGTGGTCCATGCAGATGAGGTGGTCGAACGTGCGATAGTCGGCGTGCGTGACCGGTCGGGCGCGTCCGGGCAGGACGATGCCGTGCCGACGGGCGACCTCGACGGAGCGCGGGTCCGGACGCTCGCCGGCGTGCCACCCGCCGGTCCCGGCGGAATCGACGGTGAAGCGGTCGGCGACGCCGCGGGCGGCGCACTTGTGGAGGAACACGCCTTCGGCGATCGGGCTGCGGCAGATGTTGCCCATGCAGACGAACAGGACGCCGATGCGGGTCACGGTCGCGGGCTCGCGGGCGGGTCGGCGGCGACGGCGGGTCGGTCCGGATCCGGCGTGGGCGGCGCCGTGCTTCGGGCGGCGGCGGCGGCGGCGTGTTGGCCACGTCGGGCGGCCTTGACCGCGATGGCGCCGATGAAGCTGAACACGGTGAGCGTGATGACGTAGAGCACGCGCACGCGGATCTCGGTGAGGGTGACGAGGGCGGCGAGGGCGACGCCGAGGGCGGCGAAGAGGGCGGCGAGGCAGTAGAGGGCGACGACGGCCTTCTTCACGCCGCCGAGCGCGCGGTTGAGTTGATGGTGGATGTGCTGGTCGTCGGCGGAGGACAGCGAGCGTCCGGAGAGGATGCGCCGGACGATGGCGAGGGTCGTGTCCATGATCGGCACGGCGAAGACGATGAGGCCGGCGAGGACGAGGTGCGTCTGGCCGTGTTCGCCGAGCATGAGGATGATGACGACGCAGAGGTACCCGAGGAGCAGGCTGCCGCAGTCGCCGAGGAAGATGCTGGCCGGGTTGAAGTTGTGCGCGAGGAACCCCAGGCAGGCGCCGAGCAGGGCGACGCAGAGGACGATGCGCGCGCCGCCGAGGTCGAGGTCGGATCCCGCGGCATCCGGCGACGGGTGCAGGACCATGAGGATGCTGATCGCGAGCAGGCCGATCGCGGTGATCGAGATCACGCCCGAGAGCAGACCGTCGAGCCCGTCGAGCAGGTTCGCGGCATTGCAGCCGCCGAGGACGAAGATCGCGATGATCGCCGTGCCCGCCCAGTAGATGACATCGAGCGTGAGAACGCCCTGCCCGAAGAGCGGGATCTCGAAGACGAGGTTCGTCGAGCCCGCCCAGGGATCGACCCAGTCGGCGAGCGGAATGAGCAGACCCTCGGCGACGCGGACGCCGATGTCCTCGATCGCGAGGGCGGCGGCGGCGGTGAGCTGGCCGGCGATCTTCAGGCGCGGGTCCCAGCCCCAGACGTCGTCGGCCAGACCGGTGAACATGATCGCGCACATGCCGACGACGATGGACAGCGGGACCGTGCTGAAGTGCGACGACGCGCCGCGGATGTCGAAGTAGCTCGTCGCGATCGCCATCATGAGGCCGAAGAACACCGCGACGCCGCCGAGATAGGCGACGGGGAACCGGTGCGCCTTGCGCTCGCCGTCGGGATGATCGACGATGTCGTGGGCGATCGCGAAGCGGCGCACGAGCGGCGTCGAGAGCAGCGTCATGATGAACGCGACGAAGAAGATCACCGCGTAGGCGTTGAGAAGGGTGATCGTCGTCGTCACCATGGACGTCGCGGTCTCGACGGTCGCGGCCGGGTTGAGGTGCGGCGCGCTCACGGGTGACGCTCCCGGGTCGGGGATGCGAGGTGGGCGGCGAGGTCGCGGATGGTCTGTTCGAGCGTGATGCGGGGCTCGAAGCCGATGGCGTCGCGAATGCGACCGATGTCGGGCTGGCGATGCCGGAGGTCGTCGAAGCCGGCGCCGAAGGCCTCCTCGTAGGGCACGAGTTCGATCGGAGATGAGCTGCCGAGCGTGCCGCGCACGAGTTCGGCGAGCCCGAGGATGGAGATGGGCTCGTCGGACCCGAGGTTGAACACGCGCCCGACGCCTCGCGGGCTCGCGAGCAGGCGGGGCAGGGCGTCGACGACGTCGCGCACGTCGCAGAAGCACCGGGTCTGGGCGCCGTCGCCGTGCACGAGCAGGGGTTGTCCTGCGCGGGCGGCGTCGACGAAGCGGGGCAGGACCATGCCGTACTCGCCGATCTGTCGCGGCCCGACGGTGTTGAAGAACCGGACGATGGCGACGGGCAGGTCGCGTTCGCGATGATGGGCGAGGGCGAGGTACTCGTCGATCGCCTTCGAGCAGGCGTAGGACCACCGGTGGAGGGTGGTCGCGCCGTACACGACGTCGTCGTCCTCGTGAAACGGCATCTTCGTCGTCTTGCCGTAGACCTCGGAGGTCGACGCGAGGAGGGTCGGCGTGCGACAGGGCGAGGCGAACTCGAGGATGGCGGACGTCTCGTGGACGTTCGTCTCGATGGTGCGGATCGGCTGTTCGATGACGAGGCGCACGCCGACGGCGGCGGCGAGGTGGTAGATCTCGTCGAAGTCGCCGGGCGAGTAGCGATCGAGCCCGGCGGTGACCGAGGCCTCGACGACGTCGACGCGATCGCGCACGGCGTCGAGGTTGCGGCGCCGGCCGGTCGAGAGGTTGTCGATGACGACGACGTGGTCGTCGCGGCGCACGAGACGCTCGACGAGGTGCGATCCGATGAAGCCGGCGCCGCCCGTGACGAGCACGCGGCGACGGGCGCCGGCGGCGGTCATGGAACCCTCGGGCCCGGCGTGTGCGGGCCGACATGGACGTCGCGAATCATCGAAGACATGGCCGGGGAAGCACCGTTGCGGACGGGACGAGGGCCGTCGGACGCGGCCGGCCCGCCGGCCGGAACGTCCGGCGGCGGCGTGACCGTGATCAGGTCTTGTCCTTCTGGCTGTACTCCGCCATGGTAAGGAAATTCTTGCGGAAGTAGCCGCCGACGGTCATGCGGGCGCGATTCAGCATGACGCCGATGACCTCGCACTGGGTGTCGTCGAGCTGCCAGAGGACGCGGGCGACGAGGCCGCGATGTTCCTGGTTGGCACGGACGACGAGCACGGCGGCATCGACCTTGTTGGCGAGGACGAGCCCGTCGCCGGCCGCGACGGTCGGCGGCGCGTCGACGATGACGAAGTCGGCCCGCGACCGGAGTTCGGCGAGCAGGGCGTCGAGGGGTTCGCTGTTGAGTCGTTCGACGATGCGTGACGAGGGCGATCCGGCGGGAATGATGGAGATTCCGCCGCCGACGTCGAGGAGCACGTCGTCGAGGGTCTTGGTGCCGGCGAGGAGGTCACCGAGTCCGGGCGCATCGGCGGGTCGGCCGAAGACGTCGGCGAGGTGGGGACGACGGAAGTTGGCGTCGATGATGACGATGCGTCGGCCTTCGGCGGCCTTGGTCGCGGCGAGGTTGGTCGCGACGGTCGTGGATCCCGCGCCGGGCAGGCCGCCGAGGAGCAGGAGCGAGTGGAGTTCGGACCGTTCCATCGCCTTGAAGATCGGGGTCGCGACCTGCCGGTAGGATTCCGCGAGCACGCTGGTCGGGTGCGCGGAGACGACGCGTTCGACGGCGGTGGTTCCGGTCGGGTCGTCCTCCATCTCGGGCACGACGCCGACGACGCGGATGCCGGGCATGAGCGTGAGGTCGGCCGCGGTCTTGACGCGCTGGTCGGACAGTTCACGGAGGAGGACGATGCCGAGGACGAGTCCGACGACGGCCATGACGGTGAGGGGGAGGACGATGGGGAGTCGCGGGAACGAGCGGATGCGGGGCTGGATGGCGGGCGCCGAGAGCTGGACCTGCGTCGCATCGTCGCGGGTCTGCATGAGCTTGACTTCGCGGATGAGGATCTCGAACTCCTCGCGGGACCGTTCGAGGCTGCGCTGGCGCTCCTCCTTCGCGCGGAAGTCGTTGTAGCTCGCGGCGAGTTCGCGGAGTTGCGCGTCCTTCTCGTCGTACTCGGTATCGAGGCGCTTGGCCTGCTTGTCCCAGGTCTCGATCTGGGTGCGGAGTTCCTTCTGCTGCGCCTGGAGGTTCTCGCGCATGATGTCGGCGAGCTTCGCCTCGTACTCCTGCTCGACGGTGCGGAGCTGGAGCTCGATCTGGCGGATCTCGGGATGATTCGGGTCCTTGTACCGCTCGTTGGCGCGTCGAAGCTGGAGTCGGGCGGCGACCACCATCTGTTCGAGCGGGCGGACGCTGCTGTTCATGACCGCGGCCGCGCGATCCTCCTCGGTCGGCTGGATCGTGCCGACGAGTTTCTCTTCGACGAGTCGCGCGCGATTGAAGACCATGTTGTAGTTCGACTTCGCCTCCTCGCGCCGGCTGACGATGTCCTCCATCGCGCGGGTGAGCTGGTGCGAGCGCATGTCGTCGACGGAGGTGATGCCCTTGTCGCGGATGAACTGGGAGATCTCGGTCTGGATGGCGTTGATGTCGCTGACGGTTTCGTCGAGCTGCTTCTGGAAGAGCTTGAGGTTGGCAGCGTACGCCGCGACGTTGCGCTGGCTGCGGACATCGAGGTACTGCTTGCTGATGGCGTTGAGCACGATGGGGACGTCGGACGGTGACGCCGCCTCCCATCTCACGCCGAAGAGCAGGGTCTGGCGGGGGAACACGTCGACGAGATCCTCTTCGAGTTCGTCGACGGCGGCGTCGACGTCGATCGATCCGTCGGACATCATGAAGCCGCGGATCCACCGGGTGTCGGTCTGGACGGACCTGTCCTTCACGGCCGCCCGGAGGACGGCGCGGTCTCGGAGCGCGATGACTTCGGTGCGGGCGATGCGGTTCGCGGCGTCGGCGCCGCGGAAGTCGCGTTCGCCGATCTCGTTCGCGGCGGCGAGACCCGGCTGGACGCGGAAGAGGATCGTCCCTTCGTAGCCGGGCATGAAGTACCCGAGCGCGAAGTAGATCGCGACCCCGAGCACGCCGCCGACGAACGCCGCGCCGATGAGCAGCCAGGCGTAGCGGCGCAGCAGTCGGATGGGGTCGACGGTGCGGGCGGAGATGGGCGGCATGGGCGGGCGCGGCCTGATACCGGCGGGGCGCGCGGACGATCCTCGGGTTGGCGTGGCGGTGCTCATGTTCTCAGCTGCCTTTCCATGACGACACGATGAACGTCCGGTGCGCACCGGACCCCCGATGGGCGGATCCTCCGGCGCCGACGGTCACTTCTGCCTGATATCGGCCTCCAGGCGCTGGATCTCTTCCTGCGCCTGCGGAGTCGGCCGCATTTTCTCGGCCTCCCGGAGGTAGGTCCGGGCGGCATCATAATCCTTCAATGCGATCGTTGCCTTCGCGAGCGTGATGTAGGACGACGCATTCGGTCGGAGGGCGACGGCGCGTTCGAGCAGGCGTCGCGCCTCGGCGTAGTCGCCGGCATGGTACTTGAGCGTTCCGAGCGTATCGGTGATGTTCGGATCGTCGGCCCGCAGCGCCATGGCGCGGGTCGCGTAGGGAATCGCCTCGTCGACGCGTCCGAGCCGGTCGCCGAGGATGAACGCGTAGTCGTTGAGCGTCTCGACGTGATCGGGCACGTACTTGAGGACCTCGCTGAGCGCCGCGGCGGCGCCGGCGAAGTCGCCGGCGAGGAGGAGGTACGTCCCGAGCGCCCGGTAGCCGGCCGCCCGCTCGGTATCGGGCAGGTTGGCGGGCGCGGCGGTCAGGGCCTGCCGGAGCAGTTCGGTGCCGCGACTGATGCCGTCGGGCCCGCTGCCGGCCCAGACGGCGGCGAGCCACCGGAGTTCCCGGTAGTCGAGGGTGCCCTTGGACACCTTCATCAGGAACGCCTCGACTTCCGACGGCGGGCGTCGGTCGAAGAGACGTCCGAGCATGGGGAGCCACTCGGTGAGGCGCTCGCCCGACTCGCGTCCCTCGCGGATGCGGCGACGGAGGCCTTCGTAGGAGCGTTCCATGTCGACGATCGCGTCGCCGCGCCGATCGCTCTTCTGGAAGGCGAGGGCTCGGATGGCGAGCACGAGCGGGTCTTCGAGCACGCCGGGGCGCGTGTCGAACAGGCGGAGGGCTTCGCGCGGGTCGGACGGCTCCTGCTCCAGGCGGAGCGAGGCGAGCTTGATGAGCGTCGCGTCGTTCGGCGCGATGGCGAGGGACTGTTCGAACTGGTCCGCGGCCTGCTTGAGATCGCGCCGCCGGTAGTACAGTTCTCCGAGACCTTCACGCCACTCGGCCGACTCGGGGAAGAGCCGGGTCGCCTCCGACGCGAGTTCGATCGCGGCGCCGAGGTTCGGCGGCGTGCTGTTGATGAGCATGGCGATGAGGTCGCGTCGGTGCTTCTGTTCGAGCGGCGCGGCCTTCACGACGGCGCGGAGTTCGTTGATCGCGCCGGTGATGTCGCCGCGGCGCAGCATGACCTGTCGGCGGACGAGTCGGACGCCGGAATCGGTCGCGTCGAGGCGACCGGCGGTCGCGAGGGCGTTGAGCGCCTCATCGAGGGCGGCATCGCGTCCGGTCCATTCGGCTTCGGCCATGCGGTAGATGGCGAGTTGGATGTAGGGTCGCGTCAGGGTCGGATACTTCGCGATGGTCGCCTCGACGAGGTCGATGGCGTCGCCGAGGCCGCGCTCGCCCTCCGGAAGTCGACCGGCCGCGTGCGCCGCGTCGGCGCGTCCGTAGGCGATGACGGATCGGAGGAGACTCATGACCATGGTTTCGTCGACGCGGGCGACGAGGGCCTTGAGGCGTCGGTCGGCCTCGTCGAAGCGTTGGAGCTTGGCGAGACACTCGATGAGCTGGGCTTCGACGTCGGGGTTCGAGTTGGTCTGGGTGAATCGTTCGTAGAGCGGCGCGGCGAGGTCGAAGCGTTCGGCCTGGGCGTAGAGTCCGGCGAGGGCGCGATCGGCGACGCGGTTGTCGTCGTCCTGGATCGCGGCGGCGGCCTTGAAGGTCGTGATGGCTTCCTCGGTTCGTCCGGACCGGGCGAGGTAGTCGCCGAGCGCGGTCATGGCGATGGCGCGTTCGGCGGGCGTCTTCTGGAGGTCGACGAGTCGCTGGAGTTCGCGCCGTCCGCCGTCGAAGTTGCCGCGATCGCGCCGGAGCTTCGCCCGCAACTGCGCGACCTGGAGGCGGGGGATGCCGGTGAGGCTCGCATCGAGCGAGTCGAGGATGGCCTCCGACTCGCTCGCCCAGGTCTCGCGCAGCCGGTTGAGCTGGACGCGCTTCTGGTCTTCGGGAAGCTTGGTCCAACTGTCGCGATCGTACTTCGGCCGGTCGCGCTCGTCGGTGATGAGCTGCCACTGGGGCTGGGCGGAGCCGAGGGTCTGGGCGAGTCGGATGGCGTTGATGCGGAGGGCCTCGTCCGCGGCGCCGGTGCCGCTGCGTCGGACGTCGAGATCGCGGCGCCGGGCGAGCACGGTGCCGAGGTCGCCGACGGCCTCCTCGGCGAGGAGGTAGCGCTCGCGGATCTCGGCGTTGGCGGGCATGGCTTCGACGGCCTGTCGGAGGACGTTCAGCGCCTTGGCGTCCTGTCCGGTGCGTCGGAGGAGGCGCTCGTACTCGGTGACCGTGGTCGCGTCGTTCGGATTCCGACGCAGGGCCTGGGCGTAGTCCTCCTCGGCCTCGCCGAGTCGTCCGAGCTGGGTCCTGGCGAACGCCCGGAGGCGCCAGGCGACGGACTCGTAGGGCTTCGTGACGATCACGTCGTCGAGCTCGCGGACGGCGTCGGCGAAGGCGCCCCGGGTCACCGCCATGCGGGCCCGGAACATCGCGGCGGTCGCCGGGTCGGCCGTCGAGCGACCGACGCGGGTGGCGATGGCGGTCGCGGTCTCGTAGTCGCCGGCGCGGAGCGCCTCGGAGAACTCGAAGTCGACGAGGCGCGGGTGGTCGGGCGCGGCAGCCCGGGCCTGCGCGAGATAGGCATCGGCCTTCGTCCGGGCGATTCCGGCGAGACGGCGCTGTTCGGCGGCGCCGGCGGAGTCGCCGGTGTCGTCCAGCGTCGCGGCTTCGGCGCGAAGCTGGGCGTCGAGGCGCGAGAGGTCGGTCCCGATGGCGATCGATCGGAGGATCGGATCGGTGAAGACGATCTCGCCGAGACGTTCGTAGGCGTCGACGATGTTGTCGCCGTCGAGCGCCGCCTGGAGCGAGAGGAACCCGGGATCCTCGGGCGCCTTGGCGAGGGCGAGACCGAGGTAGTGCCGGGCGGCGTCGAAGTCGTTCGCCTCGAACTCGAGTTGCACGATCTGCCGGAGCACGGCGACGTTCTCGGGCTGGAGGCGATGGGCCTCGAGGAGGGCGGCGCGGGCGTCGGCGAGACGTCCGGCTTCACGGTGACCGGACGCGCTTCGGAGCAGGTCGGCGACGGGATCCGTGCCGCCGGCGGTCCCGGCCAGGCGGGTCTGGAGCGTCGACCGCCACTCGGCGAGCGACGGGTGGTCGGGACGCGCTTCGGCGAGCAGTTCGAGCGTGGCGGCGCAGTCCTGCATGCGTCCCATGGCGAACTCGAGGCGCATCCTGATCTCGAGCAGGCGAGGATCGCCGACGCGGACGCCGAGCGCGTCGCGGACGCGCTCGAAGGCGAGCCCGGCCTCTCCGATCTTCTCGAGGGCGAGGGCGGAGAGCGCATAGGTGTCGGCGTCGACGCCGGGCTGGCTGCGGATCACGAACTCGAAGCGATCGACGGCCTTCTCGTACTCCAGGCGCGTCATCGCGATCTTGCCGTCGGCGTTGGCGAGGGCGAGGTCGGCGTCGGGGTTCGGGCAGAAGGTGAGGAGTTCGGCGCGGGCGTCGTCGAGGGCCTTCGCGACCTCGGCGCGAACGACGGGGTCCTCGGTCGCGAAGAACTGCTGGTAGCGTCCGTCGACGATGATGCTGGCCGCCCGCTTCTGGAGGGACTGCTGTTCGCGTCCGATGATGCTCACGCGGATGATCGGCGCGTCGATGACGGACCGCGCGACCACTGCCGCCTGCTCACCGTCGCCGCTGCGCTGGAGGAGGAGCGCGCGGTAGTAGCGGTGCACGATGGCATCGGGCTGGGTCTCGACGTGCGCGCCCATGGCATCGGCGAGCGTGCGCGTGGCCTGGATGTCGAGGAAGGCGCGATCGATGACGTCGATGAGGTCGAGCGGGTCGCCGGAGGACACGGCGGCGTCGACGAGGTCGCGGATCGACTCCAGGACGGTCGCGATCGGCATGTCGGGGTTCTTGCGCATGAGTTGCACGATGTTCCACTCGACGATGGCGCGACGCATGTGCACGCCGGCGCTGCCGGCGGCGGCGATCGCCTCGTCGAGGAGTCGTTCGGTGGCGGCGAGTCGTTGCTCGGCGGCGCGGAGCTGTCCGGAGGCGGCCGGTCGTCCCGCGCGGATGGCGTGGCCGCGGAGTCGTTCACCCCAGGCGATCTCGCTGGCGGGATCGTGTTCGAGATAGGCGACGAAGTCCTCGTCGGCGAGTCGGAACTCCTCGTCGGTGAGGTTCTTCACGGTGCGCATGCGGGCCATGGCGCGATAGAGCTGTCCCTGGTGGTAGTGTTCATCGCCGGGCGCCACCCGTTCGAGCATCGTCGTCGCGGGCTCGATGAGCTTCCGCCACTGGAAGTCGAGCTGGATGATGCGGGCGGCGGCGTAGAGCTCGTCGAGGTAGAGCAGGTGGGCCTGGGCGTCCTCGGGCCGGAAGGTCGCGAGCCGCTCGAGGAGTTGGAGGAGTCGGTCGTACTGCGTCAGCGCGTCCTGCGGGGTCTGCGGGACGATCTGTTCGACGGCCGACTTCATCTTCTCGAGGTAGTGCACGTTGCCGGGTTGCTTGCTGACGGCGCGGCCGTAGCGATCGGCGGCATCGCGGTACGCACCGGCGGCCATGAGTTCGTCGCCGGCGACGATGTGCCGCTGCGTGTCGGCGCGGCGCTGGATGTACCACATCCCGCCGACGGCGACGACGAGGAGGGCCAGCACGCTGGCGAGAATCACGATGAAACGCGTGTTGACGCGTGCGGCCATGGGATCAATCTCCGTGTTCCGTCGCCGGCGAACCGGGCGACGTCGATGCGTCCCGACGCTCCACCTCGGCCCAGTCGGGAAGGCAGCGCATGAGTTCCGGCAGGAGCGGTTCGAGCAGGGACGACGCCCGCGCGACGAACTGCTCCTTCGTGGTCAGCCGCGTGCCGACCATGGTGAACTGCACCTTGCAGAAGTACGAGTACCGGTCCCGCAGGTCGAAGGCGAGAAGCCGGATGTCCTCGGGACGACAGGTCGTGCGCCCGTTGGCGATGAACAGGTAGCCGGCGAACAGTCTCGCCTCGGGATCGTCCTTCGGACGGAACACCGACGTGCGCAGCTCGAGATCGTTGAGCGGCATGTGCACGGTGATCGTTCGCCCGGTCACGGGATGGGCGTACGTCATGAACCGGTACGGGCGGCCGGTCGCGAGGTTGAGGAGCGGCGGATCCGTCACCGGCCACGCCGCGCCGTCGACGGGCAGCGGGACGTTCTCCGGCTGCCCGATGATCGTCGCGCCGCCGCCGGCGACGAAGCAGCGGTCGGGCACGTGGGGGACGGCGTCGATGAGTCCGGTGTAGTACGCGATGTGCAGGTTGATCGCCTCTCGCCCGCCGGCGTCGTCGTCGAGCACGCAGACGCGGTCGAGGTAGACCTCGGTGCCGAGTTCCTCGAGGACCGCGTCGGGAATGACGCGATCGGAGCCCCGCGCCGACCAGTCGCCGAGCCGGCGTGAGATCGTCGAGAGCTGCTCGCGCACGTCGACCGGTCGCTTGCGCAGCGCGACGTCGTAGTACTGGACGACCCACTGGAAGGTGACGCCGCACACGACGAGCGTGAGGCTCGCGACGATCAGCGCCAGACGCGCCGAGCGGTCGAACGGCGAGCGGCGCCCATCGTTCACGCGGCACCTCCGGGCGTGCCCTCGATGACCATCTTCCTGAGCAGCCAGACGAGCCCGAGATAGATGAAGAAGGCCGGCACGAGCCAGACGAGACCGACGAACTCGTGGAAGTCGCCGGCGGCGAATCCGGAATCGAACATGCTGAGCACGCCGAGCGTGACGACGCGGAGCACGTTGACGACGATCGCCGTGGGGACCGCGAGGAGCACGAGAGCGATCTGCTGCCAGCGGTGCCGCAGCCCGGTGTACGCCATCGCGGTGCCGAGGGCGAGGAAGGCCATGAGCATCCGCATGCCCGAACAGGCCTCGGCGATGTTCAGCGGATGCGGCGTCCCGCCCTGCCAGACCGTGAGCACGTTGCCGTCGCGGTCGACGTCGAGCGTCGCGAGACCGAGCACGACCTGGGCGCCGACGGCGGTGATGTCCTGGAGTTCCTGGGTGACGATCTCCATGAACTTGTCGGAGATCGTCTGTCCGAAGAGCAGGAGGAAGCAGAGCGGGAACAGCAGGTACCGCATCGCCCGCCACCCGCAGAACAGCAGGGTGAGGCCGAACAGCGCGAGCCCGAACCCCGCGCCGCGCAGGTTGTGATGATTCAGCGTCGCGAAGGCGCCCTCGCCGAGCCAGGTGAGGACGTACCAGCCGATGCCGAGCACGAGCGGAATGAGACCGACCCACGTCGTGCGGAACCCGACCCGCAGGAGATCGTGACGACGGAGGTAGATGAAGTACCCGACGAACACCGGGATCACCATCGTGTGACCCCAGTCGGCCTGGTGCTCGATCGCGTAGCGGACCTGCGACCCGAGGAAGTGCCGGAACACGACGCCGACGAGCACCAGGAGCACCGCGCCGCCGATCCAGAAGCCGCGCAGGTCGACCTCGCCCGGGAGGAGCGGCGCGTCTCCGCCGGAGGCGGGCGTCGGGATGTCGGACGGCTGGGACACGGACATGCGGGTTCGGGACGTGCTCGGGCGGAAGGGACGGGAAGGCGATGGGCCGGGTGACGACGGCGCATCGGTGACGCGCCCGGGGTGGCCGGAGGAGTGCTACGAGCGCGGCGGGCCCGCAGGTTCGGTCCAATCTGCGACCCGCGCGGGATCGCGCCCTCGGGCCGACGGCATCGCTCGACGTCAGTTGCTGTTGAAGCTGCCGGGCGGGGCGCCGAAGACGTCGTTGCCGAAGTTCCGGTCGAGCAGGAAGCCGAAGCCGTAGGAGAAGCGGAACCCGCCGCGGATGACCGCCAGCGCCGTCGCGAGGCCGCTCGTGCCGACGATGATGTGATCGTCGGCCTTGAGGACGATATCGGGCTCGGTGCGATTGCGGATCGCCGCGAGGTTCACGCGGATGGTCGCCTCCCGATTGCCGCCGACGATGCGGGTGAGATCGACGCGTTCCGGCTGGGCGACGCCGTTGAGGCCGCCCGAGGCCGCGATGAGGCGGCTGAGGGTGAGCTTGCCGCCGTCCTGCGGCATGGCGTAGACGCCGGGCCGGAAGACCTCGCCGTCGACGTAGACGACGCCCGACTCGGGACCGACGACGTAGATGCGATCCATGGGGCGCACGACGATGTTGTAGCGGGCGTCGCCGTTGAGCAGTTCCTTGACGGGGATCTCGATGATGCGCTCGGCGACGAGTCGGTCGGAGGCGCCGGGGGCGGGCAGGGCGCGGGAACGCGATCCGCCGGGCGCCGGGGGCGCCGACGACAGGCCGCCGGCCGCGGCGGCATCGGGCGCCTCGTTCACGGGCACCCATTCCCCGCGCTCCTCGACGAAGACGTAGGACACGTTGGCGCGACCGGCCGGGAGCCGATCGGCGCGTCGGCGTCGGAGTTCATCGAGGTCGATGAGGGGCTGATCGGAGATGCGCACCGGCTGGAGCGAATCGATGTCGATGACAGGTTCCTGGTCCTGGCGAAGCACGCCGGCCATGACCGGCGGCGAGCCGGGCGCGGGCCGTCGGGTGACGGCGACGCCGGG